>JAQCDY010000107.1 GCA_027729785.1 Actinomycetota bacterium
ATGGGTACGTATGGCACCGAAGGCTCGTCAATCAAAAGGCAAGGCTCGTCTCGCTGCATACGACAAATTGCATGCCGAAGCGCAAGCAGCCGAACGCGGCGACAGCAAACTTGAAATCGCCATCCCGCCCGGCCCTCGACTCGGCGATGTCGTGATTCAAGTAAAAAACTTGGCGAAGGGTTACGGCGATCGCTTGCTGATCGAAGATCTCACTTTCAACTTGCCACCTGCGGGCATTGTCGGCATAATCGGTGCCAACGGCGCCGGCAAAACAACTCTGTTCAGAATGATCACTGGTCAAGAAAAGCCCGACTCGGGCACGATCACCGTCGGTGACACCGTTGCGCTGAGTTACGTCGACCAAAGCCGCGACACGCTCAACGCCGACAATTCGGTTTATCAAGAAATCACCGATGGCATCGAAATCATGAAAGTCGGCAATCGCGAAATCAATGGTCGCGCTTATGTCGCAAGTTTCAATTTCAAAGGCAGCGATCAACAAAAACGTGTTGGTGATCTTTCGGGTGGCGAGCGCAACCGAGTGCACTTGGCAAAGTTGCTCAAAAATGCGGGCAACGTGTTGTTGCTCGACGAACCCACGAACGATCTCGATATCGATACGCTGCGCTCCCTCGAAACTTCGCTCGAAAGTTTTCCTGGCTGCGTCGTCGTCATCAGCCACGACCGTTGGTTCTTAGACCGAATAGCCACCCATGTTTTGGCCTTTGAGGGCGACAGCCAAGTGCGTTGGTTTGAAGGCAACTTCACCGACTATGAGGCATGGCGCAAAAAAGAACTCGGCATCTCAGCTGATCAACCAAAACGCATCAAATACAAGCCACTCTCACGAAAGTAACAACGTGAAAAACTCGCCAAAAAACTCGTCACCTGCGCTACGCAACATTCGCATTATCTGCTCAGTGATTTTTGTTGCCGGCATCGCCGGAATGATCATCACTTCGATTGCCGGCAACAATGTCGGACTAGTCAACACGATCGGCGGCACGACCGCAATTTCGGCGCTCGTATTGTTGGTCGCCACGATCAGTTCGAACACGGAGCGTCCCGAAGTGTTCGACGAAGCCGCTGCTGAGCGTCTCGAACTCAAGATCGCCGCGCTCGCAAAATCTGGCGCCGACGAGAACGCTGTTCGTGAACTTGCCAGGCAAGCCATGCAACTCGGTCGAAAATCTTGAACAACCTCAATGACCACGAATTTGCTACATATCTAGCAACAGAAACTGGCAAACGACTCGTCGAGTTGCGCAATTCGCTTGTCGAGCGGGGCGTGTGGGGCTGGGATCTAAAAGATGCTGGCGACGCGATGGCCCAAGATTTTTTGATGTCGCAGTTGCGTGAGTTTCGACCCGATGATGCAGTGCTCAGCGAAGAAGCTCTCGATACTTCGAAGCGACTCAAGGCAGATCGAGTTTGGATAATTGATCCTCTTGACGGCACACAAGAGTTCAGCGAACCAGACCGCGTTGACTGGGCCGTGCATGTCGCACTTTGGCAACGCGACAGTGATCACGGTTCATTGGTTGCCGCGGCGGTCAGTTTGCCCGCAATCGAAATGACCTTGAGCACGAATCCGCCACCCATGCCGCCAAAAAAACACGATGGTCCCCCACGACTAGTTGTCTCGCGCACGCGCACACCGCGCGAAGCAGTGATCATCGCCGATGCGCTTGGTTGCGACGCGATGCGACTTGGCTCTGCAGGCGCCAAAGCAATGTCGGTTGTACTCGGCGAAAGCGACATTTATCTGCACACGGGTGGACAACACCAATGGGACTCTGCCGCTCCAGTCGCCGTTGCTCGCGCCACTGGGTTGCACACCAGCCGCGTTGACGGTTCACCCCTTATATATAACGAGCAAGACACTTGGCTTCCCGATCTAATAATTTGCCGCCCTGAACTCGCCGAGCCAGTGCTCGCCGCGCTCGGTCACAAAAAATAACTATTCGTCATGCGTGTAGTCATCGCATCGTGCAGCGTCACCTATGAAGGTCGACTCGCGGCTTGGTTACCCGAGGCAACGCGCTTGATAATGATCAAAGCTGATGGGTGCGTGGCGATTCATGCCGACGGTGGCGCCTACAAACCACTTAATTGGATGAACGCACCGAACACATTCGAAGAACTCGCAGATCGCTTGATTGTTCGCAACCCGAAAGGCGAAACTCTGACGATTCAACTGCATCAAGTTTTTTCTGATGTCTCGCACGAACTCGGCGAAGACCCTGGTCTGACCAAAGATGGTGTTGAAGCCGACTTGCAAGTTCTGCTCGCCGCGATGCCCGAAACAATCGAACCTGGTTTGACATTGATTCGTCGCGAATATCCAACCGCGGTCGGCCCGGTTGATTTGCTGTGTCGTGATGCCGCTGGTCAAACCGTTGCGATAGAGATTAAGCGTCGTGGAGAAATTGATGGCGTCGAACAACTCACGCGCTATATCGAATGCCTGCACGCCGACTCGGCGCTTGGCAAGATTCGCGGAATCTTCGTTGCCCAATCAATCAAGCCACAAGCCCGCGTGTTGGCCGAAAGCCGAAACATCGGTTGGTGCGAAGTCGACTACGACGAACTACACGGCAAAAAAGCCGACGACCTAAAACTTTTTTAAATTATTTCTTTTGCGGTTGCGGCCAAGTGCCGTCGCGGCCGTCCATGCCGGCGTTCAACCGAGCCTTGGCCATCATCTCTTCGACAACCGGCCCAAGTTTCGTCGGGTCATCAACTGGTTTATGTGTTGGTCCGCGATGCCAACCTTCGGCGATCGCCAAGACATCGCCGCTGGCTTCAAACACTCGCCCAGTTATGCCAGCCGATTCGGCTGAGGCCAACCAAGTCACAATCGGCGCAATCCACTTTGGGGATCGTTGTTCACGCTCTGCCTCAGTCTCGGGCGCTGGTCCAAGATTTTCCGTCATTCGTGTCAAAGCAACTGGGGCAACAGCGTTTACAGTCACGCCGTATCGCCCAAGTTCGAGCGATGCAATCGTCG
Organism: Actinomycetota bacterium; assembly: GCA_027729785.1. Lineage (GTDB taxonomy): Bacteria > Actinomycetota > Acidimicrobiia > Acidimicrobiales > Ilumatobacteraceae > BACL27. The sequence continues at coordinate 3,011 of JAQCDY010000107.1, forward strand.
TGAACGCGGCGATGCCCGCTTTTGCTGCACCATAATTTGTTTGGCCCACGTTGCCGTAGATTCCAGAAACAGACGAAGTATTAATGATTCTTCCGTCAACTGGTTTGCCTGCTTTGCTTTGGTCGCGCCAATAAGCCGCTGCGTGACGCGACGGCGCAAAAGTGCCCTTGAGATGCACTTTAATAACCGCATCCCATTCTTCTTCGCTCATGTTGGCCAACATGCGGTCACGCAAGATTCCCGCGTTGTTCACTACAGCATGTAAATCGCCGAAGGTTTCTACGGCCGTCTTGATCAGACGCTCGGCTCCATCCCATGAAGAAATATCGTCGCCATTGGCAATCGCTTTGCCGCCCATCGCTTCGATTTCATTGACAACTTGTTGTGCGGGCGATGCATCGCCACCTTTGCCGTCGACGCCAGCACCGAGATCGTTGACGACAACAAAAGCCCCGTGCTTGGCCAGGCTAAGTGCGTGTTCGCGACCAATTCCGCGACCTGAACCCGTGACAATTACTACTCGACCCTCACATAAGCGACTCATCGCCGAGAACTCTAGCCTGAGGCTCGTGGTCAATGCTATTTCACGACAAAAAGCACCAAGCTTTTGTGACGTGTTAATAGTTGGCGCAGGCCCGGCCGGTGTCGCTGCGGCACTCACCCTTGTCGCGAGTGGCAAAGATGTATTGATCATCGACAAAGCAATGTTTCCGCGCGACAAATGTTGCGGTGATGGGCTGACAACTGGCGCGTTACGAATTCTCGAAATGCTCGGTTTTGACCCGAGTACCGTACCGAATTATCAAATCTGCGACGAAATTTCACTTCGCTCACCGTCGGGTCGTGAAATTCAACTTGATCTGCCAAACAATCGCGATCACAAAGCTGGTCAGTTTGCCGCAATTGCCCCGCGAATTGAACTCGATAATGCACTCGTGCAACACGCGCGTGCAAGTGGTGTGCGCATCGTCGAAAACTGTGCCTTCATTTCGGTTGCTCGACATAACTCGCAAGAAGTTATCGTCCACACAGATTCGCCGAGCGAATTCAAAGAG
>JAQCDY010000014.1 GCA_027729785.1 Actinomycetota bacterium
GTCGCACCATTTATCGGACCAGTGATCGACAGAATTCCGGGCGGTAGGCGAATCACAGTTTTCATCGTCGCTGTGTTGCGTTGCGTGACCGTGATCCTGATGATCTCGCGACTGAATTCGATATCACTATTTGCCCTTGCTTTTATCTCTCTCGTTTTGGCGCGTACTTACAGTGTGAGTAAAACCGCAATCGTGCCATCTCTTGTCAAAAGCGATGATGAGTTGGTGTCGGCAAACTCAAGACTTGGGTTACTTTCAGGTGCAATGGGTTTTGCCGCAGCCATACCGGCAGCTTTGTTGCAATTGTTCGATGCACGAGCCACGCTCGTGATGTCGGCAGTGATGTTTGGGCTTGCGGGGTTTGCGAGTTTGCAGTTGCCGCGTCATGTTGCGACAACGCCAAAAGTAATCGAGAAAATTGAGATAGAAGAACTGCGAAGTTTGCAGGTTCGGCGAATCGCATTTTCAATGATGCTTTTGCGCGGCATGATCGGATTTTTATTCTTTCATGTGGCTTTCTGGCTGCGCGATGAAAGTGCTGGCACCGCGTGGTTTGGGCTCGGGCTCGGTCTTTCATCTTTGGCGATAATGATCGGCAATTTCATCGCACCATATTTGCGGCGCCAAATGTCTGAGCGGGCAATGATGCTGTTCGTTTTTCTGATAATTGGTGTGATCGGCATTTACGCCGGAGTAGTGGGTGGAATCACCGCGGGAATTATCTTGATTTCTGTAACCAACGGCATGGGATCTGTTGGGCGCCTGGCTTTTGAATCTGTGGTGCAAAGAGAAGCGCCCGATGCAAACCGAGCGCGAGCGTTCGTCAAGTTTGAAACTCTGAATCAACTCGCCTGGGTAGGACTTGGGTTGGTGGCCGTAATTCTGACTTTGCCAGGTGCGGTTGGCTTCGGCGTAGTTGGCTTTGTGTGCATGGCCGGGTCGGTCTATCTCTTTTTGAATCGATCGAGTTAAAGGTTTATCCGCTCGATCCATAAGCCTGGGGCAGCAATTTCATTGGGAGTAGGCAGATTGCCGTCGCGTATCCATAGTTTGGCCAAACCATTTTCACCAGCCCGCTCGATAACTCCGGCGATGAATCGTTGACCACGGTCGACTTGATCATCGGTCAGATAAATGCCGAATAATTGCTCGACATATTGATCTTGAGAACTTGACTCAACTCGGTGGCGTCTGACTGCCTCTGAAATTTGGCCACCGTTGCCAAGAATTCGACTCGCAACCGTGTCGACAACATGATCTACATAGCAAACAATCGCACATATCATCGCGTCAAGTTTGGGGGCGAGAGCCTTTTGCGATGCGGAGCGTTCGCTACCGAGCAACATTGTTGGGTCTCCCAATAACTGTTGCATGATCGCGGCGGGGTCGGTATTGGTGATGTCAATATTCGTGAGTCGTTGGCCCAAGGCATTTGGGTTTGGATGAAAACCGGCGACATGTTGCTTCACCGAGTTGGTAATGGCATCGCGGATAAAGCCGATGCGAAACAACGCATGGAATGCCAGCTCTTGAATCAGCAGCCACATTTGCATGTCTTCAACTTTGATGCTCCAGTCTTTGGCGAATTCTTCGCTGTTGCGTGCGACAAATAAAAGTTGGGATTTTGGTTCACGTGGAAGCGGCAGGTCGTATTGACCGAACGCACGAAGTGAAAGTTGTCCGACCATCGAACCAACGGACATGCCGAGCATTGCTGGGGCCATCATCTTGGTTAGGTTCGCCATCATCGCGTCCATTCCGTTTGATTCAAGTTCGAGACCAGACTCGTTTTGTGCTGGTGTTGAGTTACCCGAAAACTCGGAGAAATAAAATTTAAATGCCTCAAGTGTGTGATGTGTCCAGGTGGATCTCGTTACGACATCAATCACCGGGGGTTGGGTTGTATCGCTTGTCGACAGTCCAGTGACATCCCGAACATGCAGGTCGGCAACCGTCGAAAGTTGCTGCACGGCGATACGAGCAGTTGGTTCGACATTAGGTTCAGCACTCGAGTTTGTCGCGGTCATCATTGCGAACTGTCGAGCCATATCCCATTGCACCGGACCAGCACTTGACATTGCTTTAGCAATTTGGTCAAAAAAAGGAATGCCCGACGACGAGAAATCACCCGAGTCTTGAGGCATAACCAGATGATAGTTAGATCAAAATTGAATCCGTCATTTCTTTGCAAGTGGCGAATGGCTCAGTTCGCATCCAGAGATACACTTAATTTGATGTCAACATCGCAAAGCAAGCGTGCAGGCGATACTCGACTCGAGTTGACGAGCGATGTTCTGGATGTAGGGGCCGTCTACAACTGGGCTGCCATCGAATCGTGTGGAGCCGTTGTTGTATTTTCTGGGATTGTGCGAGATAACGCCGAGGGTCGCACTGATGTGGCATCGCTTACTTATGAGGCATATGAAGATCAGGTCGTGCCCAAGTTGGAAATTATCGCCAATGAAATGCGTTCGAGATGGAGTGACCTCGGACGAATCGGTCTCATTCATCGGGTCGGCAAACTTGAACTGACGGAGTCTTCTGTCTTGGTGGTCGTTTCGTCGCCACATCGCCCTGAGGCTTTCGCAGCGGCAAAATATGCAATCGATGCGCTAAAAATTAGCGTGCCAATTTGGAAACAAGAACATTGGAAAGATGGCAGCGACTGGGGCACCAATAGCCACGAGATCTCCGACGCGCGAAAATTGAAGAGTTCGACGCCGTGATTATTTTTGCTGCCTCAACAATCGCGGTTTTTTTCGCGGCGGTTTCAATCGTCACAGGTGCGAGTCTGGTGCTAATTGTTTTGACTCAAGAACGAAAGAGCACTTCTGGCCAAGGCATGGCGGCGTTTCACCGTCACCTTGATGCACTATCTGACGAGTCACGCGAGCACTTGCGCAGCCAGTTGCGCGATGCAAAACAGCGTCAGACGAGGGATTAGTCGGTGGCACGCGACCTTGCAATTGACCTAGGCACGGCCAACACCCTCGTTTACATGCAAGGTCGGGGCATCGTGATCAACGAGCCTTCAGTAATTGCCGTGAATCGACGCTCGGGTGAAGTCTTGGCTACTGGCGAAGAAGCGTGGCAGATGATCGGCAGAACGCCCGGATACATAGTCGCGGTTCGGCCATTGCGTGGTGGTGCGATCACAGACTTTGAGGTAACGGAAAAAATGATTCGGTTGTTGTTGCAACGAGCCGGTGTTTCTAAGTTTTCGCGACCGAAGGTTTTGATTTGCGTGCCCTCAGCAATCACCGAGGTTGAGCGTCGGGCAGTTACCGACGCGACTCGTCGGGCTGGTGCAGCCGATGCTCAGTTGTTAGAGCAACCCGTGGCCGCTGCGATCGGCGCCAATTTGCCGATTGATGAACCTGTCGGCAACATGGTCATCGACATTGGTGGTGGCACAACCGAAACAGCAGTCATCAGCCTTGGCGGCATTGTCGCACTCGAAGCGGTTCGGGTCGGCAGTTTTGACATCGACACCGAGATTCAATTATTTGTGCGTCGCAAGCACGGTATTGCGATTGGTGAGCGCACCGCTGAAGAAATTAAGAAGTCAATCGGCAGTGCGATGCCGATGCCCGGTGATACTGACGCCGAAGTTCGTGGCCGAGATTTGGTTACTGGTCTGCCGAAGACAGTTATCTTGACGGCGAAAGAGATTCGCGAAGCAATTGATCCTGTCGTGACGCAGATGGTCGATTCGGTGGTGAAGTGTCTTGGATCTGCGCCGCCAGAGCTGTCTCAAGATTTTTTGAAGCGTGGTATGTACTTGGTTGGTGGTGGTTCACTGTTGCGTGGCATGGCTGAGCGAATTTCAAACGAAACGCGAGTGCCTGTAAACATGTCGAACGAGCCACTCGAAGCCGTCGTGCTTGGTGCGGGTCACTGCATTGAAAACTATGCGGCGTTGCGTGGGTTATTTATGGATTCGCGCCGCTAAAACTTATTTATCAATTAAGCGAATCAATCCTTCTTGGACAACGGTGACGACTAGTTCGCCACTTTGCGAAAAAACGTAGCCACTGGAAATGCCACGAGCATTAGAAGTTGAAATTGCGGTCTGATCGTAAAGCAACCAGTCATCAGCCCTGAATGGTCGATGAAACCACATCAAATGGTCAAGACTCGCCATTTGCATATTTTGCTCTGTCCACGATCTGCCATGTGGAAGCAATGTCGTATCAAGAATCGACATGTCACTGGCGTATGTCACGATGCATGCGTGTAGAACTGGATCATCAGGAAGTTTGCCATCGGCTCGCATCCAAAGTTTTTGCCCGGGACTCTTGATATTTTTTCGATTCAACGGGTCTGAATCGATGTACCGTAAGTCAATTGGGCGCGGATGTGTGAACCATTCGCCCATCTGATCCTTAAATGGTTCCATTCGGGTTTTGAAGTCGGGCAATGTCTCTGCTTGCGGCAGGCCCTTTGGCATTTCGATGGAGTACTCAAGCCCGGGTTCAGGAATTTGAAAACTGGCTTGCAGATTGAAAATCGCTTTGCCGTGCTGAATCGCAATCACTCGGCGAGTAGTGAAACTTTTACCGTCACGGATTCTGTCAACTTCATAAAGAATCGGAATAGTCGGGTCTCCGGGTCTCAAGAAATATGCGTGCAGAGAATGCACATGACGTGATTTGTCGTCAACCGTGCGCGCGGCTGCAACCAACGCCTGACCTGCAACCTGACCACCAAAAACACGTTGACGATTCTCTTGCGGTGAGACGCCACGAAAAATATTCACTTCGACGACTTCGAGATCCAAGAGCGTTATCAGGTCGTCAAGCGCTGAAGGCATGGTTCTATTCTTGCATCTCTAAACCTCAGAACTTGATTAATTGTCGTTGCAGATAAGATTTAACGAGTGACAATCGTCTGGAATGCTCAACGCGTCAGCGAGGGTCTAACAGAAATCGAATCTGCGCGAGTCGCTGTCTTGACGAATGTCAAGCGACTGCTAGATGAATATCACGGCGTGGATTATTCTTTGCGTCGTTACGACATCATCCTTGGCGACTGGGTCGAGCGATATTTGCATCTTGTCTACGTCGCTGCTGAGAGTTACGCGATCGGCGCCACCAGCAGTCAAATAAGTGATCAGCCTGCAAAAAAGATTGCAATTAAACCTGCAAGTGATACGGCAGAATTCTTTGCCGCACATCAAACAATGCCTGATTTGATGTTGATGGCGTTGCGATCAATTTCTATTTTGGGTGTCGATTCGATCAGCATTCCCGACGACGAAGTGGTGATCAAGAATTCGGCTTCGGTGGGTCGGCGCGACAAACTCAATTCAATTTTATTGAAGCGCTTTTCAGTTGGCGCGACACCAAAAGTTTTGTTCGTTAAGCCGTTTTCTGGTCGGATGCCAAGGTCTTGGATTTCAGCGATGTTTTCTTGGCGTAAGTGGGCCCGTCATGACGATCTGGACTTTTCATTTTCTGTTCATGCGAAAATCGACGCAAAGTGGCGAGGTAGAAACCTCGCCGCGATTTCGACAGGGGCGAGACTGAGCGAGACGGCGAACGCTTTGCTTACCGGGTTTATTCCAGTTTGTGCAGTTGAAGGTTTTGCGGTCACCAAATTTGAAGTCAACAAGGCAAGGCCAAAGAGATTTGCGCATGTCTATTCATCCCAGGCACTGTGGGCACATTTTGCATTTAAAGTGCTGGTCGCCGATTGGTGTGAACAAGGCACGAAGTTGCACTATCACCAGCACGGTGGCTGGCATGGCTTAGACGAGACGCATGTCGGCGAAGTCTATGAATCACGAGTCGCCGACACCTATTACACGTGGGGCTGGAGTCGTGGAAACAGCAACACAGTGCCGCTACCCCCGGTTACACCTGACTTCCAGCGGCCAGAGAAACTATTCGACTCTTTGATTTGTTTTGATCAGCCGCAACAGATTTATCGGTTGCAATATTTTCCGTTGTCGGGCACCTTGCAGACGATGTATGACCAAACTGCCGACTTTGTGCGCACGCGTGAGAGCAAAACCGAGTTAAGAATTCGTTTGTTCCCGGGGGATTATGGCTCGCAACAGAAAGACGCAATTTTAAGAGCAAGGGCTATCTCGATATTTGATAATTCTCAGGAGATTTTTTCACAGTACGCAAATAGCCGATTGGTGTTTCACAACTACTTGGGTACTTCATGGCTTGAAACACTGGGTAACAATATTCCTACGATTTGTTTTTATGATGTCGACGCCTATCGGTTCAGACCAGACGCCAAAGCATTGCTTGAAGATCTGGTTAAAGTTGGCATTTTGCATTTGTCTGGTTCAAGCGCGGCTGCGCACGCAAATGCCGTCGAAGGCGATGTTGATCAATGGTGGTTGAGCGAAGAAGTGCAGACGGCAAGGCGTAATTTTGCAAAATCGTTCGCCAACTATTCGCCAGACTGGAAGCAGATGTGGCGTGAAAATTTTGCACGAGCACTGAATTTGTAGCAGTCAATATGGCCGGTATGGATCCGAGGTTAAGAGAAGTCGCGTTGGCGACCAAAGGGTTCATGCCCGAAGCCGAAGGCGATGCTTTGTTTGTAGCGGCATGTGCGGCATGCAGTGAATTGCCAGGATTGCCGATCGTTGAAGTCGGCACATATTGTGGTCGCTCAACTGTTTGGCTTGGGGCAGCCGCCAAACTCAGCAAGACTTTCTTATTTACGGTCGACCATCATTCAGGTAGCGAAGAGAATCAGAAGGGTTGGGAGTGGTTCGACGAATCGCTGGTAGATGCGCGCACACAAAAACTGAACACACTGCCGACATTTTTGAAGACACTGAAACAAGCCCATATCGGTGACGTCGTGGTGCCGATTATCGCCGAGTCACGACTGGTGAGCCAACAATGGAGTTCTGAGTTGGCTTTTTGTTTTGTGGACGGCGGCCATGGCGACGAGCCGGCGCGACTTGATTATCAAGGGTGGGCACCAAAAGTCGCAGTGGGTGGTTGTCTGGCGATTCATGATATTTTTTCTGACCCAAAAGATGGCGGTCAGGCACCGTACAAATTCATTTATCAACCGGCGATTGATTCTGGCAAATTCGACGAGATATCAGCAACCGGATCGCTGCGCATTTTACGCAGAACCAAGCGCTGAGAATAGTTTAAATGTCGATTGGGTCGTCGTAGCGAAAAATTCTTGCTGCAGACGAAATCAAATATAGCGAATCCGCGGCCAAAATAATCGCAGCGCCCGTGTAAGCCGAAGTTTCGTCGGCTGGAAACACGACTTTGTCTGGATAAACCAATCCCGTCAGATATGAGCCATCGTGCTTGCGGTGATGAAGAGTCGTGTTCAGTAGAAACTGTGCCGTGTCGATATCGTCAATCGCCGCAAAAGCCATCGAGCACTCAGCAGTTTCAGACGCGGTGATCCAAGGCTCGTCACGGACGCAACGCACACCGTTATCGTTCATCACGAAAGTTTCGAACTGCTCCTCAAGTCGAGCCTTGGCCGCCGAACTGGTTAGCGAGCCACTCAAAACCGGGTAATACCAGTCCATTGCCCACCGTTCTTTTGGCTCAAAAACTTGTGGCGTTTCACGAATCGCTTTGTCTATTTTTGCGGCAGCCTCGTACCACTCGGGTCTCGGCTTCTTGAGTGTGTCGGCAACGTTGGCTGCCGAAATCAATGCATGACGGATGGAGGAGCACCCAGTTAGCAATGCGTAATCCCAAGGCTTTTCATTTTCTTCACGAGCCCACAAAATTGTGCCGTTGCCCAAACGCATCTGGAGTACCCAGTTCATCGCCTTTTCAAGCATCGGCCAAAATTCTTGTAGTTCGCCGGTATCTCGTGTGCATAACCAGTGATGCCAAAGCCCAGTGCCGACGTACGCGCAAACATTGCTGTCAAGTTTGAAGTCTTTGATGCTGCCGTCAAAGTTGTAGTAGTTCGACCACGCGCCGTCTGGTCGCTGCGTGCTTTGCAGCCACTGATAGGCACGGTATGCATTTTCATGCAAGCCCATAACATCGAGTGCCATTGCAGTTTCAACATGGTTCCACGGGTCGCAGTGACCATTTTCAAACCAGGGGATCATTCCGGATGGGCGTTGCAAGTTGGCGATTGATTTAGCCGTCTGCAAAAGTTGGGCATTCGTCAGTACACGATTTGCAGCCAGGGATTTTTGTTGCAGGTTCACGATTTTGTACCAACGAGTTGATTGATGGGCTTTGTTGCATACACGACATAGCTCTTGCCGATCACGGGGCTCAAAGCCTTGTCGAGGGCGCGAGTGATGGTTGGCGCAGAGATTATGTCCCACTCAAGAAATTTTTTGTACATTGCAACGGCTTTGTGATCTTCGCGTTGTGGGCCAACTGCGCAGCGCAACCACCAATATGGCGAGTGCAGGCCGTGGGCTTTATGAGTTGCGTCAACTGTGAGACCCGCCCGCGCAATTTTCGACCGTAATTCGGCACCACGATAAATACGAACATGGCCACCCTGAACGAATGGTGCGTGGTATTCGTCTGAAAGCGCCCAATTTATTTTTTCTGGGAACCATGACGGCACCGTTGCGGCGAGGGTGCCACCAGGGCGAAGGACTCGGACGAATTCGTTGATTGCCGAGGTGTCGTCGTGAATATGCTCAAGTACTTCTGATGTGACGATGCAGTCAAATGTCGAATCGTTGAACGGCAGTCGCGTTGCATCGCCGCGTATCACGCCATTGAATGACTCACCTTTTAGTTCGCCGGCTTCGTACATCGCGGCAAATGTTGCGCGGGTGCTGGTTACTTCTTGTTCGGCGTAGTCGAGGGCCACTACTCGTGCTCCGCGTCGCGCTGCTTCAAACGCGTGTCGACCAAAGCCAGTGCCGGCGTCAAGAAAAAGGTCTCCTGGTTTTAAATTCAGGCGATCAAATCTGATCGTCAGCATTATCTGCCATCTCGTTTCGCCAATTTGGCGACGTTGTGCGGCATCGAGAGCACTTCGCGGTATTGGTCAACCGTTAACTGGGCACAATGACGCCAACTCCAGCGCTCGGCCACACGTTGGCGGCTCGCTAGGCCGATTTTTTCGCGCAGATTTTTGTCGTCGAGACCCCGACGAATTGCCGCCGCCAGTGCATCTGCATCGGCAGGAGGACACGACAAAACAGTTTCGCCGTCGCGACCCGTGACTTCGGGCAGTGCACCGCCGGTCGTGGCGACCAGACAGATGCCCGTGCTCATCGCTTCGATTGCCGGCAAACTAAAACCTTCGTAGAGGCTCGGCACTACCGCGAGTTCACATGATGCATAAAGTTCGACGATTTGTTCATCGCTCACACCCGAGACATAACTAATGCAGTCTTGTAGGCCGAGTGACTCGATCAAGTCGGCACTTGCACCTGCGCGTGGCTTGCCGATAATCGTCAGATGAACTTCGCGCTCGGTGCGAAGTTTGGCGACGGCTTCGAGCAGAAATGACAGACCTTTGAGGGCGACGTCAGCAGATGCCGTCGTAATTAAATGGGCGGGTTTTCTTTGGATCGATGGAATCGGCTTGAACAAATCTGGGTCGACACCAACTGGGACCAGCCGCATGCGATCTTTGGAGACGCCCATGTCGGTGTGGATGTCGTTGATCGAGTTTTCACTGACTACCACTACGCGTGGCATCTTGCTGGCGACGCGACCTTGCATCCATACGAACGAATACCAACGGCCGATTGCTCGACGCTTCCACCAAGTCGGGGTGTGTGCCATTTCAAGGGTGCGATCTTTTGTGATTGGGTGATGCAATGTGACGATCGTCGGAATAATTTTTTCAATCTTCAAAATTGACGAACCCAGACATTGGTTGTCGTGCACGAGATCGAAGTCGTTAACGCGATCGCGCAGCACTCGATGGGCGCGCATACTGAACGAGAGTGGCTCACCGAAAGTGCCTTTCAAAAATAATGCAGCCTCGACAAAATTTGGCCAAGTGTTCAACTCCCAATATGCGGGAAATCTGCCGGGATTGTGATCGTTGAAGATATCAAGGCTTGGCAATTTGTGCAGTTCAATGCGTGGATCGATGATCGGGTACGGCTGGCCGCTAAAGACTTCGACATGATGTCCCAGATCGACGAGTGCTTTGGTCAAGTGGCGCGAATAAACACCTTGACCGCCGACGTGGGGCTTGCCACGATAGGTGAGATACGCGATTCGTATCGGACCGTTGATGTCAAACGGTTTAGTCATTAGAAAATCCTACCGTGAGGTTTTTCAAACTTTCTTGGCGTGAGTTTGGTGATTGTTATTTAGCAACTGAGAGTCGCATGAACCTGGTGAGTGGCGTGGTGGGCGTGATCACGAACGGCTCGAGATTGAAACCATCTGGTGGACCTGATTGTGGTTCGACACAAATTGCGTGGTCGGTTTGGTCATAGATCACCCAATGTGAGCAGTCGCTATCAATGGTTACGGTGATCGCGTCGTCAAAAATAATTTTTGGCGCGTGCTGTGAATCCGTGAAGCAATCGTCATATGGCGGCGCCAGCGGATTAATCGTCGCACCCGTTGGTATACCGAATCTGTCGCGTACGTACATTTTTTTGAAAGCGGTTTCAATTCGACATGGACGAGCGAACCATGGGTGCCAGCCAACTTGACCCGGCATTTTTTCATTTGACGTCGAAAGTTCAAGTTGGAAGTTAACCGCGTTGTCTTCAACCGTAATCATCTGAGTTACTTCACCGTAAAAATTGAATTGTGGGCCGAGGTCAATTTGCATTGTCACGCTTGTCGGTGAAGATTCAACGACCCTGAAAGGACGATCAAACACCGTGCCATGAATTGCATGTGGCGGTAGGTTCATCTCGAGTTGATGATTTTGTGAGTTGAAGTTGAACTTGCCGTTGCGCACTCGACCCGCATACGGCGCCATCGGGTACAACCCCCACTGCTGAAGATTTGTCTTGCTGCTTTGCGTGACCAAGAGTTCTCGGTCGTGAGCAATGAGCGATGAAACGCGTCCACCATTTTGTGGATCAATTGCGCATCGAATATTTTCACCCGTGAGAATGATTGGTGGTCGGGTCATCGTGGGGAGAGTTTTTGTCTCTTAGCCAAACCAATTAAGACCAGTGCTATCAGTAATGCGAGGATAAATGGTGCGTCGCCCGATCGCGAATAGAGCGTCCTGCCTGAACGTAATGGCACATCGACGATCAAAGTTTGTGCGGTGCCAATGCCAAGGCGATCGATTATTTCTCCTTGAGGCGAAATCACGGCGCTGAACCCGGTTGTTGCTGCTTGCAGTGTCCATCGACTGGTTTCGCGGGCGCGCAGTGAATTCGTGGCAAGTTGCTGCGACTGCAAAATTGTGCCCGTATAACTCGAACCGTTGGTTGGGTTAAGCAAAACTTTTCCGCCTGCTTCAACGCCACTGTTGGCTCGTCCTGAAAAAAACGCCTCCCACGAAATTACGACGGCAACTTTGGTGTCTTTTAGGTCAAGGACCGCCGGATCTTCACCAGCCACCGCATCATTCGGAATGCGATTCATTGGAGCGCCGATTGCGCCGAGAAAACCGCGCAAACCGCTCGGCACATATTCGCCAAACGGGACGCGGCGCACTTTGTCATAACGAGAGGTGATTTCACCGGTTGGTTTCACGACTACCTGGGCATTGGTGAATTTATTTGAACCAGCATCTTCGGTGATGCCAACTATGAGTTCGGTGTCGAGTCGCACCGCTTCGGCAACTATTTCGGTGAATTCTTTGCTTGTCTTGAATTCGGCCACGTCGATTACGTTTTCGGGCCAGAGCACAGCATCCAAATTGTCGGTTCGGAGCAGAGTTTGCGTTACTTTCAAGTGGCGGTCGAAGGCGTCACGCGCCGAAGCATTGATTGCAAGAACACCTTGTGGGCCGCCACCCTGGACCAAGGCGATGCGCAGAGTTTCACCGGTTGGTTTTGATGTTGAGATTGTGAGCGCAAAGGTTTGCAGCACGACTAAAGCGATTGCGAGTTGAAACACTTTCGCACGCAATTCACGGCGGTTGAAATATGCAGCGAGGATGGCGCCAAGTTGCAGGACAAACCAGGTTGTCAAGATTGGGCCACCAACAGCGACGACATCAGCAATCGCGGTTTGTGAAATCGCAATCGGAAGCGTGGCGAGTGGAACCCCACCAAATGGAAGCGAGAAACGCAGTACCTCTGCCAAACAATGACAAATCGGGCGCGTGACTGGCGTGTTGCCAAATTTGCCAGCGGCAACCGCGGCGACGCCGTGAAACAGAGAAAAAATCAAGACTGCGATGATGTATCCGGGAGCCGTGAGCCACCACATCCACATCATGCCAAGGCTGAGCCAGGCGATCGCAAACACCGTGCCGAGCACGAAAAGTTCAAGTCGGCCGAGTGCCAGATTGCAAAGTGCGAAAAATATTGCGGTTCCGATGATCGCTAAAGGCCACCATCCCCACGGAGGCAAACTGAAGCCAACGAGTAAACCGCACGGCACGACACCGATTTTTCGCGCGCGCGCCGAATTCTTGAACATTGCAAGATTCAACTTCATCGAAATGGGTCTTCGGTGCGCAGTAAAACTTGAAGTCGGGCAATTCTCTCGCGTGCCGGCGGGTGCGAAGCAACCACAAGGCTGTTTGTTGACTGGCGATCACCAAGTTCAGATTCGTCGTTGACACGTTTGAGTGCCGTGAGAAGTTCATTGCCAAAACCCATGTGTACCGCGCGTTGATCAGCCTGAAATTCAGACCCATGCCCAACGGCACTGCTCAGCGCTTGCGCTACGACCAGACCTGCCACAAAAAGTGATGAGGCGACCGTCAGCGCCGCAGAGATCAGCAAACCAAAAAACTTCAATGCGGTGAGTTTTGAACTAAATGTATTCGATATTGCTTCAGCGAGCCGTTGCAAGATAAAGCCCATTCGTGCGAGCAACAAAATCGGCAAACTCAACCATTGCGCAATCGTTAATGCAACCGTGTGCGAGCCGAGGTGGTGACTAAGTTCGTGGGCCAAAACGCCGGAGAGTTCGCTTTCGTCGAGTTCGTTTATCGCATACGACGAGACCACCACAAGGTGACCACCAGAGGCGAAAGCATTGATGTCTTGACTGTCAACGACCGCAAGCACGAAACTCTCGGTACTGATGTGATTTGCTTGGGCGACTTTGCGCCACGACTTGTGAAGAGTCGCCGCCTCTATGGGTGTCGGTTTGCGTGCACTGAGCAGTCGCGCAAGAAAAATTCGTTGAACAGATTTAGAGAACAGCACGATGCCGAGCGCGAGAGAGGCAAATGCGAAAAGCGGATACGAAACATCGGTGAACTGCCAGAACGGTAACCAAAAAATTGCGATTGCTATTAACCAGATTGGTATCAAAGCGGCGACGGGCGCCAACGCACCAATCGCCGCTGAATCGACCTGGCGTTTGGCGGTGGACACACATTAAGTAGACCAGCAAAAAGCGTAGATAGACAACCGTTCGCCAGTTCGTCACTGAGAACTAGTCTGAACTTGATGTTTGCGAGTTTGCCAAGCCCATCTTCGGGTTCGCTTGAGATTGGACCATTGCGATTCAACGCATATGGATTAATGATCGCACTTGGCGTGGTCGCCGCAGTTTGGTTGTTTAAAAAACGTCTCATGCAAAGACAACTCGGCAAACCCGAAGATGCAGGATCAATCGCGATGATCGCCGTGCCTGTAGGCATTGTTGGGGCGCGTGCCTATCACGTGATCACCGATTGGGATCGTTTTGATGGTCGTCGATTTGACGTCGTGAAAATTTGGGAAGGTGGCCTCGGTATTTGGGGAGGAATTGCAGTAGGTGTTGTTGTCGGTGCTCTGATGTTGAAAAGCAAGAACATTCCGATTGCGGCGAGCCTAACTTGTGTTGCACCGGCACTGGCACTTGCTCAGTCGATTGGACGGTGGGGAAACTGGTTCAACCAGGAACTTTTTGGTAAACCCACGAATTTATTGTGGGCATTACAAGTTTCGCCAGGTAAGGCACAGGCGGCTGGGTTTGAAGTCGGCACCACTTTTCATCCGACCTTTTTATATGAGTCGCTGGGCTGTCTGTTTATTTGTGTCGCGCTGATCAAGGCTGAGAAGCGTCGGAAATTCAGAGACGGAGATCTGTTCGCGATGTATGTCGCAGGGTATACATTTTTGAGATTTTTCGTCGAGTCTTTGCGCATTGACGAGGCAAAAAATGTTGCAGGGTTGCGCTTGAACCAATGGACTTCGATAGCGGTATTTACTTGTGCGGTTGTCTATTTGGCGGTTGCCAAGAGAGCCTCTACGAAGTCAAGGAGCGAAGCCGCTTAGCAAGATCTTCTGGATTTACCGGATTAAAAAATTCACCGGTTGCAACTTCGGCTGCGGCGATATAGCGAGATACATCTTTGTCACGCCAAGGTGAAATGATTTCGACATTCAGCCATGTATCTGAATAGTTTTTTGCATCTTGGTTTATCCACATCATGTATGGCGTCTTGCTTTCAAAGAGCCGATCAAGTCGTTGCAGCACGTCTTTGAGAATTGTCGCGAATGATGTGCGCTCCTTCGAACTTAACGCCGTGAGATTCGCGATTTGATTTGGTGGTGCGATTTCTATCGATACGGGATAAATCGGCGCTGAAATCACCCAAGCGGCCCAGCCGTCGTGTTCGACGAACCGTCTTTGCTGATCTGAATCTGGATTCCATTTGTTTTTGAGTCGTTGCACAGTGCGTTGCGGTACGTGATCAAATGCATAAATCTGACCGTGTGGGTGATCAATCGTCGCACCAACTTCGCGACCGCGATTTTCAAAAATCAGGACGCTTTGTACATCTTGTCGACTCATCAGGGCGACGGTGCGTGAAGCCCACAAGTCGACGAGCTCTGTAATATCTTCAACTGATAAATCGGCCAGCGAAGAGTTGTGCTCGCTCGTGTAGAGCACGACTTCGCAACGATTGTCCGACATTGCGGGCCAACGATTGACCAACGATTTTATTTTGTATGGCTGCGCTGCTTCTAGGCCTCCCACGCAAAACGGACACTTATCACTTGGCAAATTTGGGCGACTCTGTCGCGACTCGACGATGTGCACCAATGTGTTCAGCCACGGATCTTGTCGCACAGATTAAGCAGTGTATCTTTTGAGCCATGGGCGACTTTTGCGATGCTGCCAACAATCGGTAACTTGCGCCCGTGGGCCGACCCACGAATAAATCAAATCAATCGTTTGCCGATGCATTCGACGATCGTGCGCGAAAAGCGACAATCGCTTGACGGTGAATGGTCGTTTGATTTATTTTCACACCCAGATGATGTCGATGTGGTTGTGTTGAAAGATTTGCAACGAGACAAAAAAGTAGTCGTACCCGGAAACTGGACGATGCAAGATACGGGTGATTTTCCGCACTACACGAATGTTCAGATGCCGTTTAGTGGTGCACCACCAGATTTGCCAGAGCGAATCGCCACGGGTGTCTATCGTCGCAGGCTTGCGGTGCCAACTGATTGGCGTGAATCACAAACCGTGCTCAGTGTGGGCGGCGCCGAGAGTGTGCACGCAGTATTCATCAACGGCGAATTCGTTGGCTACGGCACCGATAGTCGTTTGTCCAGCGAATATGACATCAGTAAATTTCTCGTGACGGGCGAAAATATTTTGGCAATCGTCGTAATGCGATACAGCGCGATGAGCTATATCGAAGATCAAGACCAGTGGTGGATGGCTGGTTTGCATCGCAGCGTTCACATTGAATCACGTGATGAAGTTTGCATTGCAGACGTTGTTTGCGAGACAGATTTTGACAACAAGAAGAAACTCGGCAATCTGACGACGACGACAGAAGTGAGATTTCTGGGCGATATCCAAACTGGTTTCTTAGTAAGGACGAGTTTGTTCTCACCAAGTGGAAAATTAGTTGGTCAGACACGGTCAAAGACTGTGCCACATGTTGCCACGCAACCGTATTTGTTTGTGGGTCACAAGACGAGTTTTAGCTGGACAGTTAAAAACTGTGCGGCTTGGTCAGCCGAAGCACCAAACTTGTATCAAGTTGAAACCGAATTGGTCACGGCCTCGGGCGAAGTGATCGAAACCGTGCGAACAAAAATTGGGTTTCGTCGAGTCGAAGTGAAAGATCGCAAACTTTTAGTCAACGGCCAGCCAATTTGGATTTTTGGCGTCAACCGTCATGATCACCACCCTGATACTGGTAGCACGGTTTCAATTGGGGATATGCGCCGCGATTTAGTCGTGATGCGCAGCCATAACATCACGGCGATTCGCTGTTCGCATTATCCGAATAACAGCGCTTTTTATCAACTCTGCGATGAGCTCGGCATGTATGTAGTCGACGAGGCCAACATTGAAGGTCACGCATTCAACACGAGCATCTGCGACGATGACAGTTATCTTTCGGCGTTTGTCGAGCGTGGCGCACGAATGGTTCAGCGCGATCGAAATCATCCATCGATAATTATGTGGAGTCTCGGCAATGAAACTGGGTACGGCGCTAATCACGACGCACTCGCAGGATGGATCAGGCGCACCGATAGCACGCGACCACTGCACTACGAGGGAGCGATTTTTCACGGAGACAAGAATCGAATTTCAACTTCGAATTGGGTTGATGGTGGCTTGCGTGCAAGCGACATTGTCTGCCCGATGTATGCGTCGATTGACGCGATAAAAAAATATGGAGATAGTGGTCTTGGTACGCGTCCGTTAATAATGTGCGAATACAGCCACGCAATGGGCAACTCGAATGGATCGTTGGCCGACTACTGGCAGGTGATCAGCAAGACTCCGGGTCTGCAGGGTGGTTTCATTTGGGAGTTCAAAGATCATGGCTTGCGTCAGCGAGTTGGTGTGGACAAATTGCGTCTGGCAGTAGGTGGCGATTTTGGGGATCTACCCAACGACAGGAATTTTGTGGCTGACGGACTTGTTTCGTCGGATTGTGAGCCGCACCCGGCGATGCAAGAGGTCGCCTGGGTCTATCGACCGATAACCGCTGAGGCTCGGCGAGTCAATGGTCGTAAAAAAATATTGCTGACCAACCGACAATCATTTGTTGGTTCAGAAGATTATGTTGCAAGTTTTGAATTGTTGGTTGACGGCAAAGTGACTAAGCATGGAAAATTGCCTGCATGGAAAGTCGGTGCAAGGTCAGCGAAATTGTTTGCGTTGCCATGCCCGGTTGAAGCGCCGGCAAAAAGTGATGTGTTCCTGAATGTTTATTGGCGCCTAAAACGTGATCAGTGGTTTGCACCGAAGCATCACTGCGTTGCGTGGGATCAAATTGAATTGCAACGCAAGCCTCGCACCAAGGTCAAAGTCGAGTCACGCAGCGGTGTAGTGAACAACAAATCAATTTCGGCGTTTGAAAAGTTGCTGGTTTCGCCTGTGAGTTTGTGTGTTTGGCGAGCACCGGTCGACAATGACGGCTATAAGTTGATGCCCGAGTTGTTCGAAAAGCAGCGCACTGGTGGTCAAGCGCTTAAGAATTGGCAGAAGGTTGGTTTGGATCGAACTAGCGCCGAAGATCTTGTTGATCACAAAGTTGTGCGCACATTCAGCAAAGATGGTCGCGCAATAATCTTTGAACATCGTGTCGTCGTGCCGAAATCGTTGGATGACCTGCCGCGAATCGGGGTGCAATTTTCTCTGCCGGTTGGTTTTGACTCGATTAGATGGTTTGGGCGAGGACCTGGCGAAAATTATCCGGATCGAAATAGCGGTTCGATGCTCGGTGAATGGACAGCCAAGCCGGATGTACCGCCATATTTGGTGCCCCAAGAGTTTGGTTTGCGCACCGATATGCGGTGGCTCGAACTGATTTCAAGCAGTTCAGGTCAAATCGTGCGAGTTGAAGTTCTAGAACCTTCGGTGATGCACTTTTCGGCGACCAATTATTCTTCGCACGACTTATTCGCAGCCGAGAATCAAGTCGATTTGCAGCCACGAAAAGAGTTAGTTGTGCATTTGGACGTCGCGCACCGTGGGTTGGGCACCGCAAGTTGCGGCCCCGATGTTCTCAACGAATATCGACTGCAGGCGGGAAAATATTTGTTTTCATATCGAGTAACCGTTAGTTAGCAACCATGACAACGAACTTGATTCACTTGCGAAGATCGGGCGTGAGTGTCGTTTTAGATGTTTCTGCCGGCGTGCCGGTGATCGCTCACTGGGGGCGAGAACTCGAGTCGGTCGACGAAGAATTGATCTTGGCGCAGGTTTATCCACCCAAGCAACCTGGGAACACGAAGCCGATGTGCGAGTGTTGCGATTGCCGGGCCTTGACGCAGATCGCAAATATCGTGTTTCAACTTTTGCCGCGAATTTCGCGGCAAGTCACGATGTTGGCGAATTCACAGGTAAACAACTTGAAGTCGATGGTTTGAATCTGCCCTCAATGCGACCCGAAAGCGGGACGATTTACCATCTCTTGTGTGTCTAGAGTGGCCCGGCTAATAGAATTAGCGCCGTGCCAGAGCAAATTTCGAAAGAAACAGTAGTCAAAGTTTCACGACTTGCGAGGTTGAGCCTCTCGCCAGACCAAGCAGAGAAAATGACTTCGCAGTTGGCCGGCATGCTCGAGCATTTTCGTGATATCGATGCGCTTGATCTTTCGGATATCGAGCCGATGACGCAACCATATCCACTAAAAAATGTGATGCGCGAAGACGTCGAGGTGAAGTCTCTGGATCGCCAAGAAGTATTGGATCAGGCCCCCGCAGCCGAGAGCGGTCGTTTTCGTGTGCCACCGACAATCGGATTTGATGTTTAGGTGATGCAAAAACTTGTCGAGATCGTTGCAGGCGTAACGGATGGTTCGCTCACCGCAACCGCCGTGGTCGAAGAGCATCTTGGTCGCATCAAAGCCCGCGAAAGTGAGATTCATGCCTTTAATTTGGTGACTGCAGATCAGGCGCGCGAAACTGCGGCAAGAATCGACGCCGATGTCAAGGCCGGCAAAAAAGTTGGTGCCTTGGCTGGTGTACCGATCGCGCTCAAAGACAACATGTGCACTCGCGGAATTGAAACGACATGCTCATCAAAAATATTGCAAGGTTGGAAACCGCCGTATGACGCGACAGTCGTGACAAAACTGCGTCAAGCCGGTGCAGTAGTCGTCGGCAAAACGAATCTTGACGAGTTCGCGATGGGTTCGAGCACCGAGAACTCGGCGTTTGGTCCGACGAAAAACCCGCTCGATATTTCACGCGTGCCAGGCGGGTCGAGTGGTGGCAGTGCAGCAGCAGTCAGCGCCGGTTTTGCCGCAGCATCTTTGGGTAGTGACACCGGCGGAAGTATTCGTCAACCCGCTGCACTTTGTGGCGTCGTGGGCGTCAAGCCGACATACGGCACCGTTTCGCGCTACGGCCTTGTTGCGTTCGCCAGCAGCCTCGATCAGATTGGCCCGTTCACGAGCGATGTGCGTGACGCCGCAACTTTGCTTGAAGTCATCTCGGGTCACGACCCGATGGATTCAACTTCAATTCCGCAAAATGCGACTTCGCTCGTATCGGTGCTCGAACATGGCGTCAAGGGAATGCGAATTGGTCGCGTCACTGATTTACCTGAAGGTTGCGAGCCCGACGTGCTCGCTCGACTTGAAGCGGCGTTCGACGCGTTGCGCAAGGCTGGTGCAACAATCGTCGATGTCAAACTGCCGTCACTGCAATATTGCCTGACTGCTTATTATTTGATCGCACCTGCCGAGGCAAGCAGCAATCTTGCGCGCTATGACGGCGTGCGCTACGGAAACCGTGTCGAAGCTGCAGATCTCAACGCGATGTATGCAGCAACTCGCGAAGCGGGCTTTGGTGAAGAAGTCAAACGACGCATCATGCTCGGCACCTATGCGTTGTCGGCAGGTTATTACGACGCGTATTACGGCAAGGCGCTGAAAGTTCGTCGACTTATTTCGGACGATTTCGCGCGCGCGTATAAAGATGTCGACACGATTTTGACGCCGACCTCACCGTCTACCGCATTCAAATTCGGCTCAAAGACAGACAACCCATTGGCGATGTATTTGTGCGATGTGTTCACGATTCCGACCAATTTGGCGGGACACCCCGCAATGAGCGTGCCGTTTGGTGTCGGTGCCGATTCGATGCCCGTGGGTATTCAAGTGTTGGCAACGACAATGGGTGAGCAGGCAATGTTCAAAGTTGCAGCGGAACTCGAGCGTGCATCATGAGCGATAACGCGGTATTGCCGAACGGTTGGCAACTTGTCGTCGGTCTCGAAGTGCACGTCGAATTAGCCACCAAGACAAAAATGTTCAGCGCGAGCGCAAATCGATTCGGCGACGAACCGAACACAAACATTGACCCAGTAACGCTGGGTTTGCCTGGTGCTTTGCCAGTTCTCAACAAACATGCCGTAGAACTTGCAATGCGAATCGGCTTGGCGTTGAATTGCAAAGTCCAACCTTGCACTTTTCACCGCAAAAATTATTTTTACCCAGATTTGCCGAAGGCTTACCAAATCACGCAATACGACCATCCGCTAAATGTTGACGGGTTCTTAATGCTGCCAGGTGAGGTGCGCATCGGCATCGAACGCGCTCACCTTGAAGAAGACACCGGCAAGTCGACGCACTTTGGTGGTACCTCGGGCCGAATTCACGGCAGCGATTATTCGCTGATTGATTTCAATCGTGCCGGGGTGCCATTGGTCGAAATTGTTTCACGGCCAGATATTCGAACCTCTGAACAAGCCCGACAATATGTGGCCGAGTTGCGCGCGATTTTGCTGGCCGTTGGCGCGAGCGATGCAAAAATGGAGGAAGGCTCAATGCGTTGTGATGTCAACGTTTCGGTGCATAAGCCCGGCACACCATTTGGCACTCGATGCGAAATCAAAAATGTCAACTCAATTCGATCTGTGGGACGCGCAATCGACTATGAAGCGCGGCGTCAAGTCGATCTGATTGAAGGTGGCGGCACCGTGCGCCAAGAAACACGTCACTGGGACGATGCATCTGGTCGTACCGAAACTTTGCGGACCAAGGAAGACGCCGACGACTACCGATATTTCTTAGAGCCAGACTTGGTGCCGCTAGCGCCCGAGCAATCTTGGGTTGATCAAGTTCGCGCGGCACTGCCGGTTTTGCCGGCGGCACGACGCAATGCTTTGGCCGAACTTTGTGGCATCGACAAAGATGGTGAGTCGGCATTTGTCGTCGTCGAGCGCGGACAAGACGATTATGTTCGTCAAGTTGTCGGTAACGGTGGCGATCCGCGGCGCTCGGTCATATATGTGCAACAGGCGTTTGCCGAGCAAGGTGCAATGCCAAAAGTGCCGGCGAAAGATTTGGCAGCACTAACGATTCTTGAACGAGATGCGAAAGTTACTTCGACTCAAGCCAAGTCTTTGCTAACTGATTTGATCGAAGCCGGTGGTGGCGATGTTGTGGCAATGGCCACTAAGCGGGGGTTTGAGGCGCTAGACACTGGAGCGCTCGAAGCGATGGTGGATGCGGCGATTGCTGCTGAACCAGGTGCTTGGCAGAAATATTGTGATGGCGAAGAAAAGGCACTCGGGGCCCTGGTCGGGGCGATTATGAAGTCATCAAAAGGCAAGGCTGACGGCAAGGCTGTGACGGCGATCTTGCAGTCAAAGCGCAAAAAATAGTCGTAAAATCGAGGATTTGCAGACGCTGTCAGGGTAACCTAATTTATGTTAGGCATACCTAACAAATTGGTTTAAAAAGAACAGAGAGGTCACTGATGGGTTCAAGTTTTTTGATTACGTTGCGCGAGGGTCTTGAGGCGTCTCTCGTGATTTCAATTTTGTTGACGTATCTCGCCAAAACAAATCGCCGCGATGAGAATAAATCAGTTTGGCTTGGCACATTTGTTGCAATAGCCGTGTGTCTTATCCTCGGAATTGCTTTTTATGTTCTCGTCGATGGCTTGAACGGCAATGTTGAATATGCAGTTGAAGGCACCTTGGCACTTGCGGCAACGATTGTATTGACACAAATGATTTTCTGGATGCGCGCCAACGCCCGAAACATGAGCGCCGATCTGCGCAATAAAGTTGAGTCATCATCAAAGACTGCTCTGGTGACGATCGCATTTGTCGCAGTTGCACGCGAAGGATTAGAAACCGCGCTGTTTTTGCTCAGCGCGAAAACTGAAACTGCTTCTGGTTCTTCAGTGGTAATCGGTGGAGTAATTGGTTTGGTCGTCGCAATTGGCATCGGCTTATTTGTGTTCAAGGCCGGTAGCCGAGTGAATCTCAAGACATTTTTTAACGTCACAGCAGTTCTGCTGTTGATGTTCGCCGCGGGTTTAGCAGGCAAAACAGTGCACGAATTTCGCGAACTACTCGGGCTAGAGACTGGTTATTTAATCGAGTCGGCTTGGATGATTGAGAGTGGTATCTGGGCCCAAGGTGGAACCTTCTATGACTTTATGAAGGGCTTGTTTGGCTGGCATGCGAATCCAGAGAGAATTCGAGTGATCACATACTTCGTCTACCTAATACCTGTGCTTGCGATATATCTAAAGAGTTCGAAAGCAACTAAACAACTAGCCTCTTAACCTATGGCAGTTCGCGACAACGGCACACCGGTAAATGTAAAACCGCGTAGTCGCGACGTAACTGACGGCAATCAAAAAGCGGCATCGCGTGCGATGTTGCGTGCAGTTGGTCTGGGCGATGACGATTGGGTG
>JAQCDY010000108.1 GCA_027729785.1 Actinomycetota bacterium
GGCACTGCAATTCGCACATATTGGCAGAGTCCAAGACACCAAGAACCGTGGATCGAATCGGCGCTGGACGTAAAAGACCAAAACGGAAAGTCAATGCCGGGATACGGATGGATATTTCCGGTCGGTGACGGAACTATCAATATCGGTGTCGGACTACTTTCGACATTCAAGAACTTCAAAGATGTCAACACATCTCACCTGCTCGACTCATATGCGCACATGGTCGCCGACAAATGGGAAATTGATCCGACCAAGCCAGAGTGCAAAGCCACCAGCGGAAAGATTCCAATGGGTGGATCAGTCGGACCGAAAGTGGGACCAACCCACATCGTGATCGGCGATGCCGCCGGCAGCGTCAACCCATTCAATGGTGAAGGCATCGACTACGCCTACGAGACCGCGCACATGGCTGCCGAAGTTATCCATGATGCGTTGATCTCGGGCGATGCGACGGCATTGAAGCGTTACGAACAACTAATTGAAGACGAATATGGTCAGTACTTCAAAGTTGCGCGACTTTTTGCACGAATCATTGGCAAGCCAATTTTGATGCGCGAACTTTCGCGAGTAGGTATTCACAGCCGAACTTTGATGGAGTGGGTGTTGCGAATCATGGCCAACTTGTTGCGACCAGACGAGATTGGGCCAGCCGAAGCCGCATACAAGGCGGCCGCAGCAATCGTCCGTCTCTACCCCAACGCCTAGACCTCTAACCGATACAAACAACTTCGTCGACTTGGTCGTCGATCAAATTCAACTTGGTCATGCTTTTGTCAGGAGAGTAGTCGTTGATAAATTCGCGAAGAGTACCGGTGCTTTCGCCACAAGTTTTCTTAACACCGTTTGCCAAGCGCACAATCCAACCATTTGCCAAGACTCCTCGACTGCCTGAGTCGAGCATGTCGATAAGGCTCGGCAACTCGAGTATGCGTGTCGGTTTTTCACCGTTCGTGTCAGTAAGCGCAAACCACATCACCGAGTCACCGAACATGTTGGCTAAAAATACGCAACTTGAGTTGGTGCCAATATTGGTGCAGTTGTTTTCTGCTGGCGTATCAGCGGCGATGAATACGTCCCGACCATCGTCAAGCAACACAGATGCTTCGCCGACAGTTCTGCCGTTCTCTATTCGCCAACCTTCGCTTTGTCTAAATGTCGTTGCCACAGCCACCATTTCAATGTTTTTTTCAACATCTTTGGAAATTGAACCAGTTTCGTCGCTTCGACCCAAGCAATCGTCGCAAGATAAAAACGCCAAAAAAATTCCGGTGACTATCAGCAGCCCGAAGGCGGCCCACAGTCGCGAATTGAATAACTGACGCACCCTCTAAGGCTACGCGCGTTGCAAGTTGTGCATTAACCGGTTTGCTTAAACAGGAACCGCGTTCGACCTTTGCTGAATCTTTAAATCAGTCTGCTCAATGCGCATTTGCTCGTAATAACTCAAGATTTGTAGTTCGACGCCCAGATCAACATTGCGCACCGAAACACTGCTCGGGATTGCCAAAACTATCGGCGCAAAGTTCAGGATCGAAGTAATACCGGCTTCAATGAGAGCATCAGCCGCCGACTGTGCGGCAGAAGTCGAAGTTGTAATCGCACCGATCGTCACATCTAAATCTTTGACAAGTTTTTGCAAGTTGCGCACGTCCGAAACTTTCAGTGCACCGGTCGACTGACCAATCTTTTTTGGGTCGTTGTCGACAATGCCGACGACCGGAAACCCACGCGGTGCGAAACCACCAAATTTTGCGAGCGCACAACCCAAATTGCCAGCACCAACAACGACGACATTCCACTCTCGCATCAAGCCAAGTTCACGTCTGATTTGATGAATCAGATATGTGACTTCATAACCCACGCCGCGCGTTCCGTAACTTCCGAGATACGAAAGATCTTTTCGAACCTTGGCGGCATTTACTCCAGCCAATGCGGCGAGTTCGTCACTTGAAAAACGGGCAACATTTGTCGCATGCAAATTATTTAAAATTTGCAAATACACGGGTAGTCGGGCAACCGCTGCATTGGGGATTCTGCGTCTTTGTGAATGGGTCATGGGCTCAGGGTAGGGCTTCGTGCAGAATTTCACAAAGTTAAACCAAGAAAGTCGCGAATTTTGCTCAATTTTGAACGCGACTTTTGGCACCCAGTTATCGTGCTTGCGTGCTGCAAACCCAAATTATTGCCGAGATTGACCAGCTCAATTCGGTTTTGGCTGGCAGTGCGGCGCTTGTCGCCAGCGCTTTTGCCCTCAGCACTTTTGACCGATGGCATCGGCGAAATCAACCCCATGAATTGGCGTGGACGATCGCCATGATTTTGTTTGCGATCGGCTCAGGGGCACTGTGGTGGGCCGAAGCAACCGGTTGGTCGTTGTTTGCGTTTCGAATCTTTTTTCTTGCGGGTGCGGTACTCAATGTGGCATGGCTTGCGCTTGGCACGATTTATTTGTTGGCAAACAAAAAAATTGCCGACCGCTTGCGCAACGCACTAATTGTCTTGAGTGCCTTCAGCATCGGCGTGATCATCTCGACACCGACCAAACGAGAGATCATTGATGGTGAATTTCCCGCTGCCCGAGAATTATTTGGTGTCCTACCGCGAGCCATGGCAGCAATCGGCTCTGGGATACCCGCCTTGGTTATCCTGATCGGCGCATTCTGGTCGACCTGGCGCATATTGAAATCTCAGGCACCAAATTTGAACTCGGCGATTCTCAGAACTGTGACTTCGCCCAAGCGGCTCGCTGGCGGCAATTTGTTGATCGCCACCGGCACGATCGTGCTTTCGGCCAGCGGCACGCTTGCTGGTCGGCTCGGCAAAGATCGTGCGTTCGCCGTAACACTGCTGGTTGGCTTGTGTATTTTATTTATCGGATTTTTGGTTGCCAGCAATTCAACGCGATCGCAACAACAACTACCTGCCAACGATTGACAAAATTCCGGCAATAAAAATCACGGCGAGCAAGAGCACCATCGTCAGAGTCGTGGCTGGTCGCACGATTCAAACTTTATCTCTTCGGTGCGATCTTCACCGGAGTCGGGATTGGCTTCGTTTGCTCAGTCTCGGTTAGTCGCGACAAAATAATCAGGTCTCCTTGGCCAATGCTCAGTTCTCGAGCCGCCGATCCTCGATCAACACAAATTGAGAGCATGCCATAAGAATCAACGACAAGCCCGAGCCCGCTGCCGATTGCATCGTAACTTCGCACGATTTTTAATGACCGCACAACTTGTTCACGGCTTACGCTCGCGCCACTCAGCACCGAACCAATTTCGACACGCAGAACTTCGCCCATTGACGCGACCTCGTCCGGGCCGATATTGAGTTGGCAATTTCCGAAACGATCGACCCAAGTCACCTCGCCATGTAGAGCGCCTTTCTCTTCTCGCGGTATTGGCACGACACCCGGCAATAAAAGCGCGGGGTCAATCATTTCTCCAAGTTCGCTGAGATCAACACCGTTGCACAGGTGCGCTGCGACGGGTCCAAAAATGTCGCGACCAGCAAAGGTTTCACCTGGACTCGCCAAGTGGTATTTGGTGTTGGTCAGACATACAGCCCGACCTGCGCCACCAGCCAGAGCAATGGCCATTGCCAGCAACCCATTATCCGGGCCTACGAAAACACCTTTGCCATCTAACACTTCTACGGCAACCGCACGCCGCGATGACCCGACGCCTGGATCAACCACCGCCAGCACTACGCCACTCGCGATATACGACACCGACCGTGCCAACGACAACGAACCCGCACGCACATCAAACGGCTCGATTTCGTGCGTCAAATCTACGATGCGAGATTGCGGTGCAATTTCGTAGATCACACTTTTGACGACACCAACAAACTCGTCTCGTGTTCCATAGTCAGAAAGAAATGAAACGGTCTCGTACTTGTTGGTCATGGCAGGTTCACGATACT
>JAQCDY010000109.1 GCA_027729785.1 Actinomycetota bacterium
GATGACATGACGCATATGCGCGAGCAGTGCCGTTGGTTCGGTGGCATGGTCGGCAATCATGTGGCCGACATCGTGGCGCGATACGGCGAGTCAAGCGCGGTTCCCAAGGCGTTGACCGACTACATCAAAGATCGCCAAGGTTATGACTATAAACAGCACGGTCAGGCTGGCAACACCCACACGACATTTGTACCCGACTCGATAGTCGATCGTTTTTGCATTCTTGGCAAAGTCGAAGATCATTTGGCTCGGCTCAAAGAGCTAAAAAATCTTGGTGTGGATCAGTTCTCGGTTTATTTGCAACATGACGGCAAAGAACAAACTCTTGAGGCCTATGGCAAATATATTTTGCCCGAGATTGCGGCGCTGACCCAGGCAAAGAAGTAAACATGCTGATGCGCCGAATCGCGTATCGCAGTTCAATGTTCGTAGTTGCTATTGCTTTGGTAGTTGCGTTGTGGGAGTTTTACAAAATTGTTGGTCCGCAAGATGGGGGCAAACTTTTTGGTGTCAGCATTTTGCCGCGAGCCAATAACACGGCGATGCCCCATGTCTGGACGATGCTAAGTCGATACAACAGGCCTGAGGTTCGTGGCTCAGATACAAAAATCTGGTCCGTTGTTTTGTCGGGCACTTTGTTTTCGTTACGGCTTTCTCTTGCGGGGTTTTTTCTTGGCACGATGATCGGTGTCGGTCTGGCGGTGTTGATGTCACGATTTAAAGTTGTGCAGCGCGGTTTGTTGCCGTACCTCGTGATGTCGCAAACTGTGCCGCTGATCGCGCTTGCACCGTTGGTCGTCAGTTGGGGTGGAAAACTTCAAATCGGCTCGTTTGAATGGCCGAGATGGTTGTCGGCGTCAATCCTCGGCACATTTTTGGCTTTCTTCCCAATTGCGGTCGGCACCTTACGCGGCTTGGCGAGTGCGCCTGCAGCCGCGGTCGAATTAATGGATAGTTATGCCGCATCGTGGAAACAGATTTTGTTCAAGTTGCGGTTTCCCGCCGCGGTGCCGTTCATGGTGCCAGCGTTCAAACTCGGTGCCTCGGGCGCTGTTGTCGGCGTAGTTGTTGCCGAAATCAGCACCGGCCTCAAGGGTGGCATCGGGCGACTGATCATTGAATATGCGCGCGAGGCGACGGGCGACCCAGCAAAAGTTTTCACGGCCGTGTTCGGTGCGGCGGCGCTCGGCATCACGATGTCGGGAATCGTTGCGTTATCGGACGTTTTGTTGATGCGAAATCGACCGAAAGAGACGAGCGTATGAGCGCATTAGAAGTCGCTGGCGCGAGCAAGATTTTCAATCAAGGTACGCCAAAGCAGGTTGACGCACTTGTAGATGTGAATTTGACGGTAAATCCTGGGGAGTTTGTTTCGTTAATCGGGCCATCGGGTTGCGGCAAGTCAACCTTGTTGCGTTTGATTGCCAATTTGCTTGAGCCAACTTCTGGTGCAGTCAGCGTCAACGAAAAAACTGCAGCCCAGGCGCGACTTGACCAAGATTACGGAATGGCTTTTCAACAAGCTGGGCTGTTTGATTGGCGAACCGTCAGCAAAAATATTGAGTTGCCGCTTGAACTCAAAGGTTGGGACAAAACCAAGCGCGAAGCACGAGCCAAAGAGATGCTCGAACTTGTCAAGTTGCCTGAATTCGCCGATTTGTATCCGTGGCAACTTTCTGGTGGTATGCAGCAACGAATTGCCATCGCGCGTGCGCTTGCTGCGCACCCACCGTTGTTGTTGATGGATGAACCATTTGGCGCACTTGACGAAATGACCCGTGAATATATGCAGGGCGAACTTTTGCGAATCTGTGGCGAAACTGCAACGACAGTCGTGTTTGTAACGCACTCAATACCTGAGGCCGTTTATCTGTCGAATCGCGTTGTGGTGATGTCGCCGCGTCCTGGTCGAATCACTTCGGTGATTGATGTCAATCTGGGTTCGAAGCGCAATGAAGACACGCGTGCGGCTGATGGTTTCTTTCGCAGCATCACTGCGGTGCGTGAAGCGTTGCGTGGCACTCACGCTGAGCATGCGTCAGCAAACGCGATTCGCGGAGTCGAAGACCGCTGACCATGTCTGGGGTAAACACGAGATCGGTTGGCGCGCGAGGTATTGGTCGCATTCGGCAGGTTGCTCCAACAATAGTTTTCGGTGTTGCGTTTTTGGCTCTTTGGGAGTCTGCAGTTCGTGGATTCGACCTGAAGCCATATTTTTTGGCGGCGCCCACAAAAATATTTGAGCAATTCTTCAAAAACTATTCGCGCATCTGGGAAGCATCAATGGTTTCTGGCCGCAACGCCTTTGTTGGGTTGGTTGTTGGCACCGTATTTGGTGTTGCAATGAGTTTTATTTTGAGTCGCTATCGATTTTTAGGAGAATTGATCACGCCGCTGGCGATCGCCCTGAACGCAATACCAATTTTTGTTTTGGTAGCGGTCTTGAACAACATGTATTCGATCACGAGTGAGATTCCGCGACGGGTGATGGTCACACTTGTCGTTTATTTCATCGTGTTGGTGAACGTCGCCAAGGGTTTGACCCAGGTGCGGTCGACGCATGTCGAATTGATGCGCAGTTATGCCGCCAGCGAGTTTGCAATTTTGCGCAAGGTTAGAGTGCCAAATGCTGTGCCGTATTTGTTTACGGCGCTAAAAGTAGCAGCGCCGGCGTCGGTGATTACGGCCTTTGTCAGCGAGTATTTTGGCGGTCTACAGAACGGCCTAGGAAGCCGAATTACGAGCAATATTGCCACTGCCAAGAACGCCGCAGCATGGGCTTACGTTTTGGGGGCTTGCCTGCTTGGGCTAGCGTTCTACACAGTCTCCATTATTTTGGAGGGCATTACCCGAAAAGGTGAGGCAAAATAAAAACAAATGCGGGCCAAAACCCGGGGGAGAAATAATGAGAAAAAAGACATTGAAGTTTGCCTTTGCAGGCATTGCGGTGATGTCTCTGGTTGTTGGCGCTTGTGGCGGCAGTGACGATGAGGCAACCGAAGATACCGAGGCGGCAGCAGAAGAGACAACAGAAGAGACGACAGCACCAGAAGCAGAGTGCACCACACCAACACCGGTGAAGTTGCAACTGCAGTGGTTCACTCAGGCCCAGTTCGCTGGCTACTACGCAGCACAAGATCAGGGCTTCTATGCCGATCAGTGCCTTGAGGTAACAATTTTGGAGGGTGCAGTAGACATCACTCCACAGAACGTGCTTGCCGATGGCCAGGCCGACTTTGCAATCTCTTGGGTTTCCAAGGCGCTTGCAAGTCGCGAAGGTGGAGCAAACATCGTGAACATCGCTCAAGTCTTCCAACGATCAGGCACATTGCAGGTTTCGTTCAAAGACAAGAGCATCACTTCTCCTGCAGAATTCAAGGGCAAGAAGATCGGTAACTGGGGATACGGCAACGAATTTGAAATCTTCGCCGCACTCACCAAGGCCGGCCTTGATCCAGCAAAAGATGTGACACTTGTTCAGCAACAGTTCGACATGGCAGGTTTGCTGTCGGGCGATATTGATGCTGCAGAAGCGATGACATACAACGAGTACGCACAGGTTCTCGAAGCAAAGAACCCAGCAACTGGGGCTCTCTACACAGCGGACGACTTCAATGTTGTTTCGTATGAGGCCGAGGGTGTTGGAATGTTGCAAGATGCAATCTGGGCAGACGGTTCACGACTTGAAGACCCAGCGTATGTTGACACTGCAACGAAGTTTGTTGCTGCATCAATTCAAGGTTGGGCATTCTGCCGTGACAACGTTTCGGCTTGCCGTGACATCGTCGTGTCAAAGGGTTCGAAG
>JAQCDY010000110.1 GCA_027729785.1 Actinomycetota bacterium
TGCAGCAGCAACAACGGACGCGGCGCAAATCTGCGCGCGGCGTCTGTCGGTCTGAAGCGACGCAATTCGCGCGACCATTCGTCAAATGAATCAGGAAAGTTTGGTTTATGAATCGCACCAACTTCGCGCACGTGCTCTAAAAAACGTCGAGGTTGCGCAGCCCAATCTTCAAAATCGGCGCGGGGGCCGAGCAACGCGCAGCCGTTTATCCTTGGATCATCGGCGGCCCCGCACAAAGCCAGCGATGCACCAGTGTTCGTGCCGACAAGCCAAATGCCACTCGGTGTGGCTTGCTCGACAAGATGATCGATCGCCGCGCGAAGATCGTCGATCCAACCTTGCATTGAGAAGTCGCCTTCGCTGCCACCACAACCGCGAAAAGTAAAAGTCATCGCCGCCCAACCCAACTCGTTGGCGACGCGATCGATTAATTCTGGAAATGTGCTCGCCGAGTGCCGCGCGTCATTGAGCGCAACCGGAAAACCATGACACAACAACATGCCCGGTATCGCGCCACTTTTACCCGAGGGCTTAGCGAGATAACGCGCTAACGAAATGCCACTTGAAAGAAACGACCCGTTCACAGTTGTGGTACCCGGTCAGTTTCTATGAGTGGGGTTTGAGATGGCGGCGAGTCTTGCCTTCAGTAGCAAGTGTGTATCCGCGATTGCGCGCCTCGGGCAATGTGTCGGGGGCAAAACAGATGCCGACTTCGCTGTTGCAGATTTCTTCGATCAATCCCGAATATTTTGCTTCGTCGAGTGAGTCGATGTCGTAGACGAATTGGGTTCGCTTGTCGCCCAGGTAGCGCGTATGGGCAAATCGAGTCGGTCTTTGCATAATTCAAATCTAGCCGTCGGCTCGTTTTCGGCATTGGCTTGGTGCCTAGTATCAAGTAATGGTGAGTTCGCAAAGCAAGCCTCAGAAGATCGACTTCTTCTTCGACATCATGTGCCCGTGGGCATATCAAACTTCTATTTGGATACGCGAGGTGCGGTCGATCACCGACCTTGAAATCAACTGGCGATTTTTTAGTCTTGAAGAAATTAATCGCGAAGAAGGCAAGAAGCACCCGTGGGAGCGCGACCACGCCTACGGTTGGACTCCGTTGCGAATCGCAGCCTGGTTGCGTCGAATCGACATTGACCTTTGTGACGACTGGTATCTCGTCGCGGCAAAGGCATTGCACGAAGATGGATTGCGACCCTACGAAGAAGCGACCGCTCGCGAACTGTTGGCAAGCATCTCTGCACCTGAAAATACCTGGGATGAAGCACTTGCCGATAAAACCACGCACGACGATGTGCGTCTCGATCACGAAGAGTCGGTAGTTAAATTTGCGGCGTTTGGTGTGCCGTTGATTGTTTTTGAAAATGGTCGCTATGTTTTTGGGCCAGTTGTTGTGCCGCCCCCGCGCGGCGATGAGGCGATGAAACTATGGCGACTCGTGAATGACTACAGCGAGATAAATGGTTTGTACGAAATCAAAACTCCAAAGACAAACAAAGATTTAGAAAATATTGCAGAGGTCTTTTCGCCATACATCAAAGCGCGTGAATGGCGCACCGTTCAGACACCAGCACCATGAATGATCTCGACTACAAACTCTCGCTGCGTTGTCTGTTTGAGACTTGGCAGTCGATTCAGACACTTGGCGAAACGCTCACCGAGACCGAATGGAAAATGGCAACTGCTTGCCCAGGTTGGTCGGTGCAAGATAATTTGTCACACATCATTGGCACTGAGCGTGCACTCGGTGGTCTCGGTGGCACCGAACACAAAGCCAAGAATCTCGAGCATGTCAAGAACCCGATCGGTGAGGTGAACGAACATCAAGTTGACGCACGACGAAATTTGTCTGGTGCGCAGGTTCTGAACGAGTTCAAAGAGACCGTCGCGTTGCGAAAGTCTTTTCTTGAAACGGCACCCGAAAACTATTTCACCAATGAATCGATGACGCCAATCGGCAAAGCCCCGATGGCAGTTTTTTTGAGCATTCGGGCAATGGATTGTTGGGTGCACGAGCAAGATATTCGCCGAGCGATCAACAAGCCAGGCAATCAGGGTTCGCTTTGCGCAGAACTAAGCGTTGACCGACTATGCCGCACATTACCGATGGTCGTTGGCAAGCGAGCAAAAGCGCCCGAAGGCTCTGTGACGATCGTGAAGATAACTGGGCCAGTTCAAAGAAATATCGGGATCACAGTCAAAGACGGTCGCGCGGCAGTTATTGAAACGAACGATGTCACACCAGCAGTTGAAATCGAGTTTGACAGCAACACTTTTAATCAGCTCGCCACTGGTCGTGCGACCAGCGAGCAGTTGCGTCAAAAAATAAAAATTGTTGGCGATGTTGCGCTTGGCGAACGGGTTGTTGGCGCACTAAATATGATGATCTAACTGCGCCTGACTCAGTTAGATATCCTTAACTAGTCATGGTGTCGCCTACTTTCGACCCTGTTGTCGTGCAGAAAAAGATGGAAGTTCTGGCCGAACGCGACGCCGAATTCGCCAAAATCGCGCAAGCACGAGAGCAACAACGCCAACTCGAGAGTTTTGGCGAGGTCCGCGAATATGCGTTTCCGGCAAATACATCACAAGTACACGTGACCAACTGGGTGCACTCAGGCTGGATGCGACCCGCACGATTTGTCTATCGCAATATTCCAAGACCATTGCGCAAGTTGATCAAGAAGCTTTCAGTATGAGTGAATTCTTGGTTGTCACCGACGCCCAAGGCGCAACCCTTGATGACTTGGTTGCGACGCATAAATCGTTGGTTGTCGCAGGCTCGAAAGATATCAAGTGGCTGGTCCACGGCGCGGTGCCAGATGCAATAAAACATTTACAACGTCGTTGGTCGTTTCGCCGCGTGCGAGTCGTGGCAACTGTCGATGATTTTAAAGCCAGCGATTTCGTTATTTTTTTGGATAGTGGCGATGGGCTGTATCGCGAATCGTTGGTTGCTGTGCGCGAAACTACCCGAAAAAATCCAGCGACTGATTTAATTTATGGCGACTCAGCTCACCCGACCGGTGTTAAAGCAGAGCCACTCAGTTTTGTGCGCAGACCAGGTTGGTCACCCGAGCGATTGCGCAGCCACTGCTACGTCGGCGAAACACTTATTGCTCGAGCCGACATTGTTGAACGTGTGGGTGGAATAACTGATCTCGTTGCGCGACACCCGCACGATCGTGCTCTGCGATTCGGCGAATGCGCGAAAAATATTGTACGGATGCCTGAACTTTTGACAATGGGCAAGAATCGCGACACTCGCCCATCGGCCTCACTGGAAGCCGTAGTTGAACACTGCAGGCGTGAAAAAATTGACGCGCATTGCGAACTTGATGGGGCCGTGCCGAGTGTGCGAGTCAAGCGCAACCTGACGACTGAGCCGAGCGTGGCGGTGATCGTGCCGACACGCGGCACTTCTGCCGAGGTTTTTGGCTCAGAACGCGTGCTGGTAGTCGAGGCCGTGCGCAGCCTGTTAGAAAAATCGACATACCAGAACTTTGAAGTTGTCGTAGTTGCCGACGCACCGACGCCACAGTCTGTGCTCGACACTCTGCGCGAGATCGGTGGTTCGCGACTAAAAATTATCAACTATGACCGACCGTTTAACTTTGCTGAAAAAAATAACTTAGGGGCGATGTCTTGCGAGTCTGATCTGATATTGCTACTCAATGATGACACCGAGATAATCACAGCTGAAGCGCTCGAGATTATGGTCGCGATGTTCAACGACCCGACTGTCGGCGTGGTCGGTCCGATGTTGTTGTTCGAAGACTCAACG
>JAQCDY010000111.1 GCA_027729785.1 Actinomycetota bacterium
CGTGATAAATGACGAGTAATGTTTTATTGATGTCGTCTGTTTCTGGTCGCGCAGTTGAGCCTAAATTTGGGGCTTCAACCGAGGTGAAACCTGAGCGAATGTTGGCTGGGTTTCCGTGGGTGAGTGCGATTGTTCTCTACACCTTGTCGTGGGGCTGGTCACTGCTTCGCCCCAACACCCTCTATTGGGACGACTGGGCTTACTTCGACAAGCCTTGGAACTATGGAATCAAAACTCTGAATGTGATGGGACGACCACCTTGGGGTGGCTTGATTGAAACTTCACTTTTATTTGTTGGCGTATGGGCTGTGACTGTAGCAACATTTTTGATTTTTTTGGTGAGCTCAATTCTTATATTTTTATTTTTGCGTGATCGGTTCATTCTTAGTTTATCCCAAGCTCGCGCAGCAGTTTTATTGTTTTTGATTGTTCCAGTGAATCACGCACGGATTTCAGTTGCAGTTTTTGATTACACGACTTCATATTTTTTGTTTTATTTGGGTTGGTTTATGTTGGTGCGTTACAAATCAACGAAAAGTTTTGTGCTGGCATGTGTGATTTTGTTTTTGAGTTTCAAGACTCATAGTTTTCTGTTTTTCGTGCTGTTACCATTTTTGCATTTTGTATGGTTGAATAAAACTGAGTTGCTTGATTTCAAAAAATTGAATCGCCGACATCTGCAAATCATTGCGATCGCGGCGATGCCGCTCGCATATGTGATCGCGCGATCACTATTTTGGCCACCAACTGACTTTTGGAGTAATTACCATAAGGTTTACATTTACGGGAATCGCATCGTAAGAATGGTCGCACTATTCATTCCATTTCTCTTATGTTCAGCTTGGTATGTGCTTCGGGTTAGGTCAAAAAAGTTCGTAAATAGAGGCGTATTCGTGCTTGCCTGCGGCCTCGGTTGTGTGGCCCTTGCACTTTTTCCATATTATTTGAGCGGGAATTTTGCTGAATTTCGATCTCCTTTTGAGTTTCGGGCTGATTGGCGCAGTCGGCACCAATTGCTTGTGCCACTTGGCTTAGCACTTACTGTCGTCGGGCTTAATGAATTGTTGAAATGGAAAGGCAAGAACCTTGTCGTTTCGACAGTGTTAGTGATCTCGGTAGCTTTGAACATGTTTTGGGGCTCACAATATTTCTTGATGTCGCACAAGCAAGAGCAACTCGTCGAACTCTTTAAAACCACAAAAGACAAAGTCGAAATAGCATCCGTCGAAGATCAAACTCTGCGATTTAACGGTCGAGAGTCGATCTTTCGAAGTTACGAGTGGAGCGGCTTTATGACCCTCGCTGGTATCTCGACAGAGCGACCAGGTTGTGAGGAGCTGCCGACTGGGTCGGCTCTGACGCTTAAGTCAGATAAGCCGTATCTCAAAGCATTAGCGACCCGCGATTTGAGTCTGTATTTCGAAGTCACACCCTGCAGCGAGGTGCTCGTGCAAAACGACTAGCACGCGTAGCTCGACTGAAATCACCGTGCTCGCGCAAAACGGTTAATCACCGCTTGCGCTGACTACGATTTCGCTAGGAGGTACGCGAAGTGCCGCATGTTCCCGTGTTTCAGCACGCAGTTGGCAAATGGCGCCCTCGTTGGCGCGGGCGCATTCATGGCGGCGCGGTTGCGGTCACGATCCCGGCGGGCATCATTCTGACACTCGTCACGCCAAGTGGCGTAGCGCGGGTGGCGGTGTTCGTGTATGTCGCATCGTTGCTTGCGCTTTTTTCAACTTCGGCTTCGTATCATTTGTTCACGCGCACACAACGCGCGCAACGCACGATGCGCCAACTCGACCACGCAATGGTTTATGTGTTGATCGCTGGCACTTATACGCCTGTTTGTTTGCTCGCATTGCCGCGCACGATCGGCGTCGTCTTTTTAATTGGGATCTGGTGTGCCGCGCTTCTT
Source organism: Actinomycetota bacterium (assembly GCA_027729785.1). Taxonomy (GTDB): domain Bacteria; phylum Actinomycetota; class Acidimicrobiia; order Acidimicrobiales; family Ilumatobacteraceae; genus BACL27. Next base: position 1,919 of record JAQCDY010000111.1, read on the forward strand.
GGCATCGTGCTGAAAATTACATGGCGGGCTCACAAAGTTTCGGGTGCGATGTATTTGATCATCGGCTGGGCGGCGCTGATCATTTTGCCGTGGGCCTATCACCGTGCCGGCTTCACCAGCCTGTTGCTGTTCGCGCTCGGTGGCATTGTCTACACCGTTGGTGCAATTTTGTTTTATTTGCAGCGCCCGCAACTTCGACCCCTCGTGTTTGGTTATCACGAGGTGTGGCATGTGTTCACTGTTGTTGCCGTTGCTTTGCAGTTTGCTGGCGTTGGTGTGCTGATCGCCCGCGTCGGTTAACACCCAGCGAAACAATCGTGGCCGGAATAAAAAATGCCCGACCATTAAATGAAACATCGTCCCAATGTTTCGTCGTGACGGGTGCGCGCCAAGCACGAATGCGATAAATCAAAAATAATAGAACGAGTGCGTGTAACGAAATGATCGACCACGCAAAACCCTGCGTGCCGATGATGTCAAGAAACGGTGCGGCAACAAGTGGGCCGATCATCGCGCCAAAGCCATACAGCGTGACGAGTTGCGATGCAGCGGCGCCCATTTGTTCGGGTGACACCCAATCGTTGGTGTACGCACCGCCGATGGCATACAACGGAAAACTGAAGCCACCAATCGCAAACAACAAAAGTATTGTCCAGTTGTTGCCGGTTGGTTGCGAGAGCATGACGGCACTGAGAGCGATGACTGCGAGGCAACACAACAATCCGATGATCCGACGGTCGATGTCGTCTGATGCCGAAGAAATCGGCCAAGTCAGTGCCATGCCACCGAGTTGTAGCACTGCGACAAGGATGCCGATACGCCCGATGCTCAGACCCTCGCGCGTGGCGTGAATTACCGTCATGCCTATAATGCCGCCGTGGGCGAGGCCGACGAGCAGAATCGTGCCTGCGCCTGTCGGTACGATTTTTGCGAGATCGCGCAGGCTGAGATGCAAATGATTTTCGATTGCGGGTGTGGCTGCTTGTTCTGAAATCGAAATTGGAATTACCGCGAGTGATGCAACGATTGCGGCAAATGCATATCCACTGAGATTGCGCGCGTCAAAATTGAAAACCAACAACTGACCGAGTCCCGACGCGCCGATCGTGACGACGTTGTAGATCGCGAGCAATCGACCGCGATAGTGATTTTCGGCCATGCCGTTGAGCCACGATTCGGCGACGACATAGAGGCCGGCTAAGCAAAAGCCGGTGCTGACGCGCATGATCAGCCAGATGATTGGCGAGTCGAATAGGCCGGTGACGAGTGTCGACGCGCTGAGCAGTGAGGCGAGTGCGGCGTAGACGCGAATATGGCCGACGTTTCGAAGCGCGCGTAGCGAATACCACGACCCGATCAAAAAGCCGGCGAAGTAGGCGGTGGTGATGCCACCGCTAATGATCGTCGGCAGTTTTTCGAGTTCGGCGCGAATGCCGAGCAGTGTGCTGAAACTGCCCGCCGAGATCATCAAGAAAGTTAGGCCCGCAAATAGACCCCATGTTGCGAGCAGAATCGTGCGGCGATTTGCGTTGAGTTGGGGGAGTAAACGCACAGCATCAGTCAAGCATCTGCGGGTGCGTCGAATGAGTTCTAACGCGAGTTTTGTGTCGGTCTTGTGTCGCATTAACGGTTGAACAAATCGCCCGATAATCAACTAGCCTGACAGCGACTTGGGTCGCTAGCTCAGTTGGTAGAGCGACGGACTTTTAATCCGCAGGTCCAGGGTTCGATCCCCTG
>JAQCDY010000112.1 GCA_027729785.1 Actinomycetota bacterium
CTGGCACGACAGTCAAGCCATATTCGATACCCGCAGCACCTGCGCGACCGTAAGCAATTTTTGCGTTATCGAGCGCATGGCAGATTTCTTCGGTCATCTCATCTGGACAAACAATCGCCACGTTGCCATCACTCAGTTCGGCGACAAGATTATTCGTCTCGTCAATCAACTTGGCCAACAATTCACCACTTGAACAACGCACAAACTTCGGCAATGCGTCACCCTCGCGCACGGACACGGGCGCGACTTGGTTCGGTGCGGCGGCGAGCATCACTCGTGTCGCTAGATCCATTATTTGTTTTGGAATTCGATAGCCCACAGTCAAGCCGATAATTCGCGATGGGGTTTTCTTTGGCAGATGCGCGAGAACTTCTTGCCACGAAGCTGGTGCGTGCACCGAAGTAGCTTGCGCAATATCGCCGACAATCGTCATCGAGCCGTTCAATGAGCGTCGTGAAATCATTCGCAACTGCATTGGTGAAAGATCTTGCACTTCGTCAATCACGATGTGACCGTATGTGCGAATTTCGTCCGCCTCGTTGATTCGACCACTGCGTCGCGGACGAGGCCCCAAGACTGCCAACGCCTCATCGAGTGCCGCAACATCGGCGTCACTGAATTTTGTGTCGTCAAGACTCGTCGCTCGTGGGCGATACAGCGATTCATATTCTGCCTGTGTACAAACCTTTTGCGCCGCAAGTCGCATCAGTGCCTTCGACGAATAAAGATCGCGCAATAGCTCTGCGGGTGTCAGCACTGGCCACATGTAGTTGATCACCGCTTGAAACTCTTTCATGTCGCGCAGCGCATCACGAGTTGATTCAAGATCAAGCTCTTGGTTGTGGCTCGAGGAGATCATCGCCATGACTACTTCAGTCTCGACCCAATGATGTGCGGCATTGTGGCGACGAAAGCGACGCCGTGCCTCATGCATAATCGTCAACGACTCTTTGCTGGTCAAACGCAAATAACCGGCACCAAAACCGATTTCGAAATCTTGGCGCAGCGCGCGCTGACGATCGCGAACCGCGTTTGCAACAATTTGAGCCATCCGCAAGTCGCCCTTGATTCGCGCAACATTCTCGGTGTCTTTCGCCGTATAACTATGACCACGCACGAGGTCGGCTAACACGACCTGTTCAACGCCCGCCTCGCCAAGCGACGGCAACACTCTTTCGATGTAACGCAAAAACACTCGGTTCGGCCCGACAACCAAAACACCCTGATCTTCAAGCGGAAATCTGAAGGTGTAAAGCAAATACGCCGCGCGATGCAATGCCACGACCGTTTTACCCGTACCCGGCCCACCCTCGACCACGACGACACCTTGTTGAGGTGAGCGAATAATTTCGTCTTGCTCGGCTTGAATCGTTGCGACGATGTCGCCGAGTTGACCAGTTCGTCCGCGAGCCAAAACTGTCAACAGCGTGCTGTGACCACGCAAAGTCGGCACGTTTGAAATCGGTGCACCATCGAGGCCCTCATCGTGACCAACGCCCAAGTGGCCTGCGCCGAACAACTCATCTTCAATGCCAAGCAACTCGCGACCCTGCACCGCAAAATGTCGACGCCGTGCCAAACCCATTGACTCGCGACCAGTCGCGCGATAGAACGGCTCGGATACCGGCGCACGCCAGTCGACAACAACTGGCTCGCGATTCGAGTCAGCAACTGCGATGCGCCCAATATGAAAACTTTCGAATGTTTCGGGTGACTCGGTCAAGCGGTCGATTCGTCCAAAAACAAGTGCGGCGTCACCCAAGTCGAGTTGCGTCAACCGTCCCACCAAAACTTCGTCGAATGCATTTCGTTCGTAGCGCGCTTGAAAAGTACCCCCTGTCGAGGCCTCGTTCATCTCGCGAATCTGCCACGCGTCGGTGCGCGTCTGCTCCAAACACTCGTAAGCATGGTCGATAAACCGCTGTTCGTCGGCAAGTTCGGGGTGCTGTTGGGTCATTGAATTTCGCAGATCCTTGAAAATGGGGTTTATTTACTCTACAGACGAAATATCACATTCCTGTATTTATCAGCACAGTTTCACTCGGCTGCACACATCAAGAAACACTGCATCTATGGACAACCAATTTCGCATCATGCGCAAAACAGGCTCGCTGTTGATTCTCGGTTGTTTTATTTTTGGCGGATGCGCGACCAAGGGCGATCCCGCCACCCGCGCCATGCTCAATTTTTCGTCTCCGACGATCCCATCTACAACAACCACGACAGCACAGCCAGTGCAACCTGTTTCTTCGCCACCAGCCGTGGCATCGCTAGCCGTGGCATCGCCATTTGATCTTGTCGCACAACAATTTGAAGCGCTCCTCAAGTGGCGACGCGAATGCGGTTATAAACCCAGGCTCTGCAACATCGGCGAATTCACAATTCTCGACACACAGTTCAGCGATGATTTCGCCACGATGATGCGCGACTATGCAAAAAACAACATCTACGCCCGACCTGGCGACGGCCAACGCAAAGTTGTCGTTGAAACGATTTCACAAGACCAAACCACAATGACGGCGATCGTGCACGGTTGCGTCTACGACACAGTCGTCTTATATATGGATGGTGGCGTCTACGACAACAAAGTTTCCTCATCGATTTCAAGCTGGACGATGGAATGGCACAACGAGCGTTGGTATTGGGTGAATCATGAAAATTACAAGAAAATTTTCAACACTAATTTGTGCGACTCATGAAATGAAGTTAAAAACTTTTATTGCGATCAATCTGCTCGCACTTTCTTGCATGTCGACAAATGCAACGGCTAGTGACGACGAATCAAACAATGTGCGCGACGTCTTCGGCGCGGTGGTCGACAAAACAATCATCGCCGGAGTGTTCGTCGGCGATAGCGAAACGACTGGCGATTCAAGCGGGTGCGACTGGTCGCCGTCGTTGGCACGCGACTCGGGTCGTGATCAAACTTATGGTGACGAAGTCGAAAAAACTGTCAACTCGATCTTGTTTCGGCTTTACGATCAAAATTGTTCGAATGAAAATACAAAATATTTTTGGGTTGCCCAAGTCTCGACAGAAACAGTCGCCCGTAACGCCGCAAGTATCGCTTACGACATCATCCCCGCGCCCTTCGGTGAATTCGCCCCACCGGCGCGCCAAGGTTTGATCAATGTCGGCACCTGGTTTTGGGTCAACAACATCATTTGGCAACCAAAAGTCGTGGTCGCATGGGTGCCAAGTCCGGCTGGTCCGATTACGGCGACGATCACCGCAACGCCCTTCAAACTTGTCTTTGATCCAGGAGATGGCATTTTTGGTTTCGGCAAAAGATCTTGCGTAGGTCCAGGTCTGCGCTGGCGCAGCCAGTTCGGTGATGATTTACCTTCGCCGTGCATGTATTCATACAGACACTCTTCGGCGATCAATGCAACCGGGCTATTTTCGGCGAGCCTGTCAATCGTCTGGCGTGTCACATGGCGGTCGAATACCGGCGCCTCTGGCACATTTCCCGATGTCACTACATCCTCATCACACCAAATGCGCATCAGAGAATTTCAGGCACTGGTTACTTCGTAGGACGCATTGCCTTATGGGATAACGGTGAGACAAGTTTTCGCGGCATATCAAAAATCCAAAAATTGGGATTCGACTCTCTGCCTTGATACCCTTGAC
>JAQCDY010000113.1 GCA_027729785.1 Actinomycetota bacterium
CTGCGGGGCCGTGGGGAAGCGCGGTTGGTAATCCGCGAGTGGCGAATAAAGAAATTGGAATGGGTAAAGCCAACAGCCAGATCATGTTGCAGGACAGCGGTTCTGTGTATTCGCGACAGCAGTCATATTTCGTGGCTGGCGGTGCCGAGTTTTTCTTACCGTCGAAAGATGAACTCGACGCGCTTTACAACTATTGGAAGATTTCTCGCAACAAGCGTTTGAAGTATGGCGCAACGCCGATGTGGACATCATCAGAGGCGAGTGCGACGTTCGTTTGGTATCAACTGTTTCAAGATGGCACACAGTTCACGGACGCCAATGGCATTATTCGTGGGTTGAAAGGCAATAAAGATTTTTTGAAGAGCCCTGTGCATGTTGGCTCAAATTTTAAATCGACTGATTTTCACGTAATTGGTGTGCGGGCTTTGCCGGCGACTAGCAAAACGCAGGGCGAGATTGATTTGACGGTACGAACGACGACGAAAAATTTGCAGTGCAGCAATGGTGGCGTAAACACGCTTTGCAAGGTTGGCGACATTGGGCCGGGCGGCGGAATCGTGTTTTACGACGCAGGCAAAACTGAATCGTGGGGACGCTATTTAGAAATTGCGCCGCAGTCGTGTGAAGGTGAGCGTTTGCCATGGCGACCTGCCGGCAATAAGAAGACTGTTTACACGTGGTCTGCTGCTAGGAGTGCCGCAAAGATGCGGATTGAAGCAAAACGACTTGGCATGGGCAAGATCAATACGGGGGTTATCACCCTTGCACTGGGCGCCGACACGAAACCATATGCGGCAAAATTCGCTTCTGATTCTGTTTGTGGCGGCAAAGATGATTGGTTTTTGCCATCAAAGGATGAACTCGACATTGCGTTCAATCGTCTCGCGCAAAATCGTGTTGCGGGCAACGACACACCGGTCGGCGGCTTTAATAAGGGCTATTACTGGACATCGTCTGACTACAACAACAAAACCGCGTGGACGCAATATTTCATGGACGGTCAGCAATTTGATCGGGTACAAACTTTGGACGGCAACAGAACACCGCCGACGCCGTTTCGCGTGCGCCCTGTGCGCGCCTTTGGCTAATTCGTTTAGGCCTCACCGTCGTCGAGGCGTTGCAGAATCTTTTTCGCAGTTTTTTTGAGTTCGACAACATCTGACAGTTGTTGAGCGGCGCGCACCGATCGGGCGACGCGCGGATTTTTTACGAAAGCCTTTTCGTGGCGCAAGAAAAAATCCCAATATAAAACTGTGAACGGGCACGCATCGTCACCTGTGCGCTTTTTGCGGTCATAGTGACAACCTTTGCAGTGATTGCTCATGCGATCGATATAAGCGCCGCCACTCGCGTAAGGCTTCGTAGCAAGCTGACCGCCGTCGGCGTAAAGCGACATGCCGAGCACGTTCGGCACCATCACCCATTCGTGGGCGTCGATGTAACTGTTCCACATCCATTTGGTGAATTGTTGTGGATCGGTACCCGAGATCAGGGCGAAATTGCCGAGCACCATCAGGCGTTCGATGTGGTGCGAGTAGGCGCGTTCGTTGACGCCGTTGAGAATGGTCGAGACACACTTCATTTTTGTTTTCTTCGGATTTGTGAACAGTGGCGGCAGAGGTCGATGCGCCTGCAGATGATTGCGTTCTGCGTATTCGGGCATCCAGCGCCAATAACAGTTCCAGATGTATTCGCGCCAGCCGAGAATTTGACGGATGAAACCCTCGGCGCTATTGATCGGTACGTTGCCCTTGGCGAACGCATCGGCTGCCGCGTCGACGACTTCTTGGGCGAGCAACAAACCGTTGTTGAGATAAGGCGAGAGTAGCGAATGGGCGAGATGCCAATTTGATTCGAGCATTGCATCTTCGTGCTCACCGAAGGTCGGCAGAAGCTCTTTGACAAAATATTTGAGTCGAACGAGTGCATCGGCTCGCGATGTCGCCCACAAGCCATCAGGCTTTTTGCCGAACACCGAACTCGGTAAGTCATCGAGAACTTGCTGGTCGATTTTGTCGAGTTTGTGCTGCTTTGGTTTTGGCCAGCGGTCGTGACCAGATTTGGGTGGTGGTTCACGATTCTCTTCGTCGAAGTTCCATTTACCGCCGACTGGTTGATCGCCATTCTTGCCATCCATTAAAACGTCATGGCGTTTTCGTTGCCAGCGGTAGAAGTCTTCCATTTTGATTGACTTCTTGTCGCCGGCGAACTTTGCGTAGTCGTCAGGGTGACAGAGAAATTGATTTGATTTGACGGTCTGTACTTTTAGTGACGCGACGAGTTGACGGGCTGTGTAGCTGTTTGGTTCGGTTACAGATATTTGCGACGGTGAGAATTTTGCAACATGCTCTTTGAAGCCTTTGCGCATTGTCGCGCTTTTGCGATAGTCGACTTTGAAGCCAGCTTGTTCGAGTTCAAGTGCGAAACGGCGCATCGATGTGACTAAAAAGTGCGCACGTTGAACATGCCACCGTCGCGAGGCGATTTTGCCCGCCGACTCGATAATCAAGATGCGGTGGGTTTCGGGTTTGGCCGTAGCGAGCGCGCCGATTTTGCGATTGAGTTGGTCGCCAAAGACCCAGACTGTTTCGAGCGCTCTTGCCATGAGACCCTAAATGTAGTCTTTGGCTATGGATCAAGGGTCGGTTGTGGTCGAAGACACAAGTGTCGCGTTGCGAGATGTCGAGTTTTGTGTAGTCGACCTTGAAACAACTGGTGGCAGAAACGAGTTTGACGCAATTACCGAAATCGGCGCGGTCAAATATCGCGGTGGCGAAGAAATAGCGCGGTTTACGACGCTTGTAAACCCACAATGTGAAATTCCTCCATTTATAACCGTGTTGACGGGTATCACAAACATGATGGTTGCCGGTGCGCCGCCGATTGAAGAGACGCTTACGCCGATGCTTAAGTTTTTTGGAGACTCAGTTTTGGTGGCGCATAATGCGCGCTTTGATATTGGTTTTATCAATGCGGCCCTTGAGCGCGCGGGCCGCGAGCGCTTGATGAATCGTGTGCTTGACACGGTGAGTTTGGCGCGTCGGCTCGTCGGGGCAGAAGTGAGAAATTGCAAACTTTCGACGCTGGCTGCAACGTTGGGATTTGCAAATCAGCCGTGCCACCGGGCAATCAACGATGTGTTGGCGACCGGAGATTTGTTGCATCACCTGATTGAGCGCGCGGCGGGGTTCGGTGTTTTTGATTTGGATGATTTCGCGGCGTTGGCGAAGATTGGCACGCACCCGCAGTCGGCGAAGTTGAAGCTGACAGTTGATTTGCCGCGCGGGCCCGGCGTTTATTTGTTTGTCGATGCGAAGGGCGATGTGCTTTATATCGGCAAGGCGACGAACATTCGCTCTCGCGTGCGAAGTTATTTTGGTACGGGTGACACGCGGCGCAAGATTGGTTCGTTGTTGAAGTTGATGGATGCGGTGCACTATGTTGCAACGCCAGACTTGTTGACGGCCGAAGTGCTCGAGTTGCGGATGATTTCGCGGTTGCGACCAAGATATAACCACGCAGGCACGCGATCGGCGAAATATTGCTATGTGCGGTTGACGCTTAGCGAAGTGTGGCCGCGATTGGTCGTGACGAGTCGTGTGCCGGCGAATGCGG
>JAQCDY010000015.1 GCA_027729785.1 Actinomycetota bacterium
ATATGCCTCGGGCCAACGTCGATCGTTGCAGATCATCATGCCGATTCGTCCACCGAACGCCTTCCAAACTCCAAAACCGTCATCACTGGGCTTGAAGTAGTAGCGCTCGGCGTGTTGAAACGGTCGATCAGGTTCGTGATGCTCGTGACCCGGAATGTGCACCTTGCGATACTTTGCCACGACCGTGCCGTTGCGTTCGACGAGAATTTGTGTGTTGAAGCGATCGCCAGTTTTTGTCAATTCGGCGTAACCGAGACAAAAGCCGATGTTTAGTTTTTTGGCCTCATCAAATAGTGGCTGAGTGACTTTGGAAGGCATCTGCGTTTCATACCAATGATCAGCCTGCGAGATGTCGTCAACGAACCAACGTGGGAAAAAAGTAGTTAATGCCAACTCTGGGAATACGACCAATTCAGCTTTTTTAGAGTGAGCCTCGCGCAACAAATTGATAAGTCGCATGACGACTGTTTTTCGGTCATCACTTTTTTGTATCGGACCGAGTTGCGCAGCAGCGACATGCAGATTGCGCGCCATTGATTATTGATCCTGACTTTCTAGCGTCGTAAGTGCAAGCATCGTATGCAACAAAATATTCGCACCTGCTTCAAGATCTGCATCGTGCGTGAATTCTGCAGGGTTATGGCTGATGCCCTTGACGCTTGGCACAAAAATCATTCCCGAAGGACAGACCCGCGCCAGCATTTGGGCATCATGACCCGCACCAGACGGCATCCGTTGCACGGTATTGCCTTGTTGTTTGGCAATTGACTCAACACAGTCGATAACCCTGTCGTCGAAAATTACCGGTTCGAAACGCGAGAGTTCACGCGTGGATATTTTCACGCCTTCACTCGTGGCGATTTGCCTAAGAAATTCTGCGATCTTGGTCTCTGCAAGTTTCAAAAGGGTCTCATCGGTATTGCGCACATCAAGGGTGAGCGTCGCCTTGGCCGGCACGACATTCGTGAGGTTGGGATGCAGGTCGATCTTGCCGACCGTGCATACCTGGTCACCACCAAATTCGCGTGCCAGATTGCGAAGAAATACCGTTATTTCTGCGGCGACATACGCAGGGTCATGGCGCAGCGACATCGGTGTTGTGCCGGCATGGTTCGACTGTCCGAGTACCGTCACTTCTTGCCAAGAAATACCCTGCACACTGGTAACGGCGCCAATGCGAATGTCGTTGGCTTCGAGCATCGGACCTTGTTCGATATGTAACTCGACAAAGGCGTGCGGTAAAAGACCGGGACACGGCGCGGGACCCGCGTAACCGATGCGTGCAAGTTCATCCCCAAGTCTTGCGCCATCAATTGCCACAACGTCGAGTGCCTGTTCGACCGCCATGCCACCGACGTAAACGAGAGAACCGAGCATGTCGGGTGCAAAGCGCGAGCCTTCTTCGTCGGTAAAGATTCCAACTGCGAGCGGTCGGGGTGGCGCAATTTTTGCTTCTTGGCAGGTTTGTATTGCTTCAAGTGCGGCGAGTACGCCATAGCAGCCATCGAAACGACCACCAGTTCGCACCGTATCAATATGTGATCCCGACATCACGGGTGCACCATTGCCGACATTCCAAACGCCGATGATGTTGCCAACTGTGTCAACTGAGACTTCGAGATCTAATTCGCGCATCCATGAAACGAGCAAATCTCGACCGTATTTGTCTTCATCAGTAAGGGCTAGACGGCAGTTTCCACCACCGTCGATCGGGGAAATCTCGGCGAGGGTGTTAATTCGTTGATTCAGGCGGGCAAAATTAACCTTCAGTGCCAAATAGTTATTACGAAAATTTCCTAAGGGCACTTAACAATATTAGACCCAAATTTGCCATGATGGAGAGGTGGTAGATCGGGTAAAACTTGCGAATGCGCTCGCTAAAGAAGAGGAGTGTTTCATTGAATTGCACCCTCGCTCACGGCAAGCAGCTATCGCCGCCGACGAATCATTGATTGGCGGTGTGCCGATGCCGTGGATGAAGCGCTGGTCTGGAGCTTTTCCGGTCACTGTCAAATCTGCTCAGGGAGCGCGATTCACAGATATCGATGGAATCGAATATATAGATTTCTGTCTCGGTGATACGGGTTCAATGACGGGTCATGCAGTCGATGAAATTACGACTGCAATCACAACTCAACTCAAGCGTGGGTCAACGGTGATGTTGCCTAGCACCGATTCAACTTGGGTGGGTCAAGAGTTGACGCGCCGCTTTGGATTGCCGAAGTGGCAGTTTTCGATAAGCGCAACCGATGCGAATCGTTTTGTTCTCAGACTCGCTCGGCATTTAACTCAGCGTCCGAAGGTTCTCGTTCACGACTGGTGCTATCACGGGACGGTTGACGAAACTTTGGTCATCGCTGATCAACAAGGTTTGACAATTTCGCGTCATGGTGCGATCGGGCCTCAGGTTCACCCTTCGTTGACAACGCGAGTAGTGCCATTCAACGACTTAGAAAAACTTGATGAACAACTTAGCTTTGGAGATGTCGCCTGCATGCTCATTGAGCCTGCATTGACCAACATCGGTATCGTGTTGCCCGAAGAGGGTTACCTGGCTGGCGTACGAGAGTTAACCCGAAAACACGGGGTAATTTTAATTATTGATGAGACTCACACAATTTGTGCGGGACCAGGCGGAGCGACAAAACTTTGGAATCTCGAGCCCGACATGCTCGTTATCGGCAAAACGATTGGTGGAGGAATTCCAGTTGCCGCTTACGGCTTGTCGAGTGATCTTGCCGCACAGGCTGAAAAATCACTTGCGAGTCACGATGTTGATGTCTCAGGTTTGGGCGGCACCTTATCGGGCAGCGTTTTGGCCATGGCTGCGGTGCGTGCAACATTGTCAAACGCGTTGCTCGCGAGTCAGTTTGAAAAAACAATCGGTCTAGCGACACGATGGACAGAAGGTGTTTTAAATTCGGTCAAGTCACACCAACTTGATTGGAGCGTGCAACAACTCGGATGTCGGGCCGAGTATTGGTTTTGTGCGCCACCTAAAAATGGTGCTCAGGCAGCGGCCGGAGTCGACGAAGTGCTAGAAAATTTCATGCATCTGTGGGCGCTTAATCGGGGTATCTTGCTCACACCATTTCATAACATGGCACTTCTGTCGCCATTTCACACACAGCAAGACATCGACCTTCACACACAAGTTTTCGACTCCGCCCTCGACTTGCTCGCGAATTAGTCGCATAAAATATTGGTTTAGATGTCATTGACCGCTTATATCGCCGTTGCTGTGATTGTTTTTGGCGCGGCATTGATTCAATCTCTTTTTGGTTTTGGTTTTGCTCTCATCTCCGTGCCGTTGATGATATTTTTTGTTGACCTGCCTACAGCAGTCGTGACAGCCACGGTGGTGTCAACAGTTAGTTGCGGCATCCAGTGGATCGAGTCGCGTGCAATTTCGGCGCTAGAAGCATCGCGACGCCTGGTGATTTCATCTTTGTTTGGTCTGCCATTCGGACTTTGGTTGTTAAACAATGTTGACGCACGGTTGATGAAAATACTGCTTGGTGTGTTCGTTTTGTTCGGCGTCTTTATAGGTTCACGAGAATTTGATCTTCGGCGACTTCCACTGGCCTTCGACTATTCAATGGGGGTTCTCGCGGGCGTATTGTCGACGTCTACATCCACGAATGGCCCGCCATTGGTGTTTTTGTTGCACTCGCGACAATATTCACCCGAGAATTTCAGGGCCGTGCTGAACCGTGTTTTTACGATTTTGAATTTTCTGACTCTGATTGTCTTTGCTCTTGATGGAAAACTCACGTCTGACGCTGTTCTACTGGCATTGACGGCGTTGCCAGTCATGGGGGTTGGTGTCGCGCTGGGTTTCCGACTGCGCAAAAGAGTTGACTCAGAGTATTTTCGCAAGTTCGTGCTTGTGTTGCTGTTCGCGACAGGACTGAGCGCTATCGGCAATGCAATTTTTGGTTAGCGCCCGAACCATTCAAGCCATTGTTGCTGGGAGTTTGGGCGAAAGACATGGTTGGTAGCAACTACGTCGCCCATGTTGGCGCTCGATAACGCAGAATATTGATGGCCAGGACAAACGATCGTGTCTGCAGGCATTGCGGCGAGCGTTTGCAGACTCTGATAAAGCTCGCTCGGATTTCCACCGGGTAGGTCGGTCCGACCACAACCGTCCAGAAACAAAGTGTCGCCAGCGACCAAGCGTTGCTCAACCAAAAAACACTGACTACCTGGAGTGTGTCCTGGTGTGTGCACAAAGGTGATCGAAACATCTCCAACCAGAATTTTGTCTCCGCCATCGTGTTCCACGATCTCATTTTCAGCAAGTCCCGTCGTTCGCGCCACCCATTTGGTTTCTTGTCGATTGACATGAATCGGCACTTGGGTCTTCTCGAGGAGGTCGGCAACGCCTTGAATTTTCATCCCCATCATCGACCCACCTACGTGGTCGGGATGGTAGTGGGTTGCAAGCACGCCAGTAAGTTTCATCTCGTCAGCGGCGATGATTTGCAACAGATCCGAAACGGCGTAGGCCGGGTCGACCACGACGCATTCTCGTGACTTACGGTCACCAATTAGGTACACAAAGTTGACCATTTGTGCGGCGACTTGATCGTTTTGCGCAAAGTCTCTGCCCGACAACAACTGCCTGAAATATAAACGGTCATCCGTGCTTTCAGTCATCCTGTGATGTTAGCGACCTAGTCTTGGACGATGAACGGTCCACGATCAATCCTGCGATATGGGGTCATTGGCGTTGGAATGATGGGTTGCGAGCATATTCGTAATTTGCTGGCGATCGAAAATTGTGAAGTTGTGGCATACGCCGACTTGCACGAACAGAGCCGTCAGATCGCCGCGAGTTTGGTCAAAGACGCGAAGAACTATGTTGATTACCGAGCGATGCTCACCACTGAGAAATTAGATGTGGTTGTAATCGCCACGCCGAATCACACACACCGCCGTGTCCTCGAGGATGTTCTCAAATCTGGTGTGGATGTTCTGGTCGAAAAGCCTCTTTGTATCACGGCAGATGAGTGTCGAGAAGTCATCGCAATTGAAGAGCAAACCCGAAGACCAGGCAGGGTGGTCTGGGTCGGTCTCGAATATCGATTCATGGCACCGACCGCACGATTGATCAGCGAAGTCAAGTCTGGAACCTGTGGCGATCTGAAAATGATCTCGATTCGTGAGCACCGATTTCCATTTCTTAAAAAAGTCGACAATTGGAACAGGTTTTCTCGAAACACGGGCGGCACCTTGGTTGAAAAATGCTGTCACTTTTTTGACGTGATGAACCTTCTTGCCGGTTCGAAACCTTTCAGCGTCTACGCATCTGGAGCACAAGATGTGAACCATCTGGACGAGATGTATGAAGGTGAGCGTTCCGATATTTTGGACAACGCGTTTGTGATCGTGGATTATGAAAATGGTGTTCGGGCGATGTTGGATCTTTCAATGTTCGCCGAGGGCTCAAAAAACGAACAAGAAATCTGTGTGGTTGGAAGCAATGGAAAAATCGAGGCAATGATCACTGATTCAATCGTCCGTATCGGTATGAGAAATGGCGGAAGAAATGGTGTCTCTGAAATTCTCGTTCAGCAACCTCAAGGTGTGGTGCCAGGGTTTCATGCTGGTGCATCATTTCTTGAACACCGCGCGATGCAACGCGCGATTCGCGAGCGACAACCCAGCGAAGTCACGCTGCAAGACGGCTTAGTCAGCGTTGCAATCGGTCAGGCAGCCCAGATCAGTATCACCCAACGGCGGTCGGTGGAGATCGTCGAATTAATTAGCTGACAAGTGACAAGCCAACGTCAACTGACTTAGAGAAAGAAGTCTAGAACTCTTTCTCGGATTCTGTCAGGTTGATTAGTTTTGGCTTCATGGTGATCAATTGAGTCGGAAAGTTTCAACAAATAGTTGATACCGAAGTAACGCAGAGGTTCAACCTCCCACTTTCGAGATGGCTGGTTCACCCAGGCCAGCCGTGTTAGTGGATGGTTGTCGCCGGCGATCAAGTGGGCGAGTGTTCGACCAGCAAGGTTGGTCGCGGCGACACCGTCGCCGACATATCCACCCAGTGATGCGAGACCGTTTTTTCTTTCAAAATTTACCGATGGTTGCCAGTTTCTGGGCACACCCAGCGGTCCGCCCCAGCGGTGGGTTAGTTCAAGTTCTTTTGTAACCGGAAAAACCTCATTCATCGACTGAATTATTTTTTCGTGGATCACTGGATGTGTGTCGTATTTACCCTTGACGCGAGAGGCATAGTGATATGGGGCGCCTCTTCCTCCGAAAGCGATGCGCTTATCTTTGGTGATTTGTGCGTAAATAATCAAATATCTCGTGTCATGATAAGTTTCGCGATTGCTCCAGCCGAGGTTGGCTAATTGATTCGCGTTGAGTGGTGAAGTAGCGACCATGTACGAGTACAACGGGGCGAGAGTTCGTCGATGGCGCTTTATTTGTGAAGTGAAACCCTCGGTGGCTCGAACAATTATTTCTGCCCGACAGGTAAATTCACCTGCCTTGACCGCACCACTCGTGTACTCGCCGACCGGAGTATTTTCGTATATTTTTACACCAAGTTTCTCGACGCACTGCGCCAGTCCGAGAGCGAGTTTCAGCGGATGAATCACAGCACAGTGAGGTGTGAACGAGGTGGCCTTAAGACCAGTGATCTTGATTCGTGACAACTGCTCAGCAGTTGAGATCAAGCGAAAGTCTTCGTCGCCAAAACCATATCTGTGCAGTTCTTCGACCTCGTGTAGCACCCTAGACCGTTGGACGTCATTTGTCGCACCATTGAGGGTGCCACCCCGGAAATAGTCGCAATCAATCTGAGAACTTTGCAAGACATCTTCGATTTCGTCGAGAGTCGCAAAACTTTGTCTGTACATTTCAAGAGCAGCGTCTCGACCATGTAATTTGTCAAGTTCGCCAATCGTGTTCGGTAGGAAGCCACTGCACCAGCCACCATTGCGGCCACTTGCGCCAAAGCCAACTTGATTCGCCTCGAAAATCACGATCCGAGAATCAGGTAGCAACTTTTTTAGATAATACGCCGACCAAAGACCGCTGTATCCGCCGCCGATTATTGCGATATCACACGAAAGATCTTGCAGGAGCGGTTGACGTTCGATCGCCTGGTATCGCGCCGATTCACGCCACAGTGAATCTACTGTTGAAGAGACCAAAGTTCGCGAATTTCTGATTCTGGGTCGTACAAGACTTCGACTTCTTGGTCAATCCGCAGTGTCGCTCGGTCTGATATTTCATATTTTGGCCAAGAAACTAAACTGGTCTTGGCAAAATTAAGCAACTCGGATGTGAAATTGTCAGAAATTTGTTGACGGTTTGGGTTTTTACCAGTGAACAGGTCGACATTTGGTTTATCGAGGTTATTAAACATGAACGGCAAATCTAGTCCATGACAACATCCGAGGACGCCATCAAAAATTGGGGTTGGCCAAGTAAACCAGTACATCCAAGTTGGGGCGGCAGCATTGCTGCGGTTTTCGCACAGTTGCCAAGCTGGTGCGCGAAAGCCCTGATCAGTCTGCATGGATGAAACTATTTCGATGGGGCTTTGTCGTGTTCGTAATTGCTGATAGACGACCTTAAACCTCTGAACTCGGTTTTGAATTGTGATCCGCGAAAATTGATTTGTGGGTTTCGGTCGAGATCTGAGGCAAATAAGAAAACTATAAATTCGACTTGGTCTAGCATCGTGTCCACGCAATCGGGTGTAGATATTCCATGCTTCGGTCGACCTATAAGGAAGTGCTTTGGCCAAATATTCTTTTGCAACGAATTCGTCCACCACAGTCTCGGGTGGATTTATCACCGACCATAACCTGTTTTCATCACGGTTGGTTCCGATGATAAGTGGGATTTGAGATTTGGCGGAGGCACTGTAGACATCCTCAGGCAACGCCGACCCGCCACGAGTCGGGGTGAATGTCGAGATGTAGTTCTCAACATCAACGAACATCTGCGCTGTGGCGTCAATAATTTGCTGCGTTGTTAATGACTTAAGTTCGTCGACCGATGTGCACTTTGCCGCATTGAGAAATTTTTGTTTACCTTCTTCAGCTTCGGCTCGTGTGCGCAACTGCCTGAGCGATGGGCTCATCGCCCACGCCTTAGATATCAAACCCTTTGTGAGCGGCGAAGAAGTGAGCGCAACGACACTGCTGCCACCGGCAGACTCTCCGAAGATCGTGACGTTATCGGGGTCACCACCAAAGCTTTTGATGTTGCGATTCACCCAACGCAGCGCACTTATCTGATCCAAAGTTCCAAAATTGTCCTCGCCGATGAAGCCAAAAGGCCCGAGACGGTAATTCGCTGAAACTAGAACTACGTCACCGAGTTGCACGAGGTTGGTGCCGTTATACCAACTTGTAGCGGCCGTACCGTTCGTGTAGGCACCACCGTGTATCCAAAACAAAACAGGCAACAGCTTGGAAGGATTTGTCGGCGCCCAGATATTCAAATAAAGACAATCTTCGGATGTCGGGAGGTCTTTTGTTTTTAAGATCTCTTCCATAAAACCTGGCACCTGTGGAGACTGCGGACCATAATTCGTGGCATCAACGACAGACTCGTATTTTTTGATGTCGACTGGTTCACAAAATCTATTCGCCGTGGCGTATTGAATGCCAAGAAATTCTGTTACTTGTCCGTTGACCTTGGATCCCTGAAAAGTACCGGACGAGTTCGTTATTATCATCAGGCTTCCAATCTAATCGGAAATGATTACGATGAATTTGTCGTGCGAAACATACTGGGTGATCTTGTCGCTAATCTTTGGCAGATTTTCAAATTCAAAGCTGCAATAAGCCCCGACTCGAAGCGGGCAAATGAGTTTGGCAAATTCGGTGCGGGCTCAATTATTTTGTTTCCGTTCACCACGATATTCAAC
The DNA here is from genome assembly GCA_027729785.1 of Actinomycetota bacterium. Classification (GTDB taxonomy): domain Bacteria; phylum Actinomycetota; class Acidimicrobiia; order Acidimicrobiales; family Ilumatobacteraceae; genus BACL27. Next base: position 8,909 of record JAQCDY010000015.1, read on the forward strand.
GAGAAATACATTCAAATCGGCGAAAACACGATGATCGGCGAGCATGTTGCGCTTTCTGCGGGCATGATTTCTGGTCAGGAGTGTCTCACGAACCCAGTCGTACGAATTGGGGACCGATGTCTTATTGGTCGTGGCTCTGGAATAGTTGGTCATCTCTCAATTGATATCGGTGACGACGTTTGGACCGGTCATCATGTTTATATAACTGATCAAAGCCATGGCTATGAAGATGTGACGATTCCTATAGCCCTTCAGACGCAGCCAGAAAAATCTGTTTCGATCGGGGATGGTTCTTGGCTCGGACATGGTGTGGTTGTTTTACCCGGTTCGAAAATTGGCAAGAATGTGGCCGTAGGTGCGAACTCAGTCGTGACTGGTGAATTGCCCGACTACTGCGTTGCGGTCGGCTCACCCGCAAGAGTCATTCGACAATACTCACCAGATTCAGGCTGGACAGCAAAGAAACACTTTTAGATCGACAAATCAATCGGTGGTTTACAGTACGACATTTCATTGTCGGCGGCGAATGTCGCAATCTTTTCGCTGATTGGCAGACCGTCTATCGGTGTTTCTGCAAATTGTTTATTGACGCCAATTCGCAGGTCATTGGCGAAATCTCGGCGATCGTCAATATAAATCTCATAGTCGTCGAGCCATAGACCAACTATTTCGGTGCCTTTCGGATCTCTTGGCAACGAGGCGCGAAACTCGACCACAAAACGCTCGATCGTATCGGTCGCGATGTCGATCAAATCTGCTCGCTCTTTGAGAACGTCAATTCCTAGTTGACTGACGATTCGATAATCAGAAAGTTGTTTGCGTTCTTCTCTGGCGACCAGGCAACGAGCCTGCGCGTTAGCAGCCCAGTCTCGATCACCAAACTTATTAATAGAATCCTTTGAAGCAAAGAAAAGTGCGTAGACCCACATCACGACAATTAGTGCGACAATCGTCGTGAGGAAGATTCGTAGAGAGTATTTCACCGTCACAACGATAGGTGATGTGAGCAAATGGTAGAACTAGATAGTGCAATTAGTTGACGAAACTGCTGTGACGCCAGACTCAGCGAAGATCGCCGCAAAAGGGCGACTCAAAGAGGCTTTCGACCTGGTCAACAAAATAGTCAGGTTTCACCCTCGGCTGTTCATCACTGCCGTATCCGGAGCGGCACTGTTTGCTATTTGTACTGTCGGGTCATCCATCGGGTTGCGCTGGATGATCGATCGTGTAATTTTGGTTCGATTTGAGCAGGGCCAACTCGATACAACCGCGTTAATTGCTGGTTCGGTGATCGTGATTGGTATCGGGTTACTTCGTGCGTTCGGAGTTGTGATTCGTCGTAGTTTCGCGGGCAAAACCGAGTGGCGAACGGCAGAAACCTTGACCGACAAGGTTCTGGATCATGTCGTGGCGCAACCAGCCAAATGGCATCGGGCACGAATGACCGGAGATGTCGTTGCACGTTGCGGCGTTGACGCCGACGCAACTGTCGGAGTTCTTGCACCCTTGCCTTATTCATCGTCGGTACTGGTGATGATGGTAATTGCGGCTGGCTGGATGCTTTATGTAGATGTGCCACTGGGGATAATTGCAGTTCTTGTTTTTCCTATTTTGCTCGCACTGAATATCGGTTATCAGCGCCGAATTGATCGCTTCTACAACGCGGCACAGCAAGAACTTGGTGCATTGTCAGAAGCGGCTCACGAGAGCTTCGACGGCGTCATGGTTGTCAAATCTTTCGGCGCCGAAGAGCGCGAAACTGCACGACTGGCGAGTATCACTGCACGATTACGTGACGCACGAATTGATGCAGTCGCAGTTCGCTCTGCTTTCGAGGCGATGCTCGATGCGATCCCAACCCTGATCAATATTGCGCTCATAGTTCTCGGTGCCTATCGGGTGAGGTCCGGACAAATGAGCGTGGGCGAGTTGTCCAGTTTTATTTATCTGTTCACCTTGTTGATGTTTCCACTAAGAATCATCGGCTATTTATTCTCAGAGATACCACACTCGGTGGCGGGCTGGCGTCGCATATGTGAATTATTGGATGAGCCGATTCTTGAAGATCCAGCCCAAAAACTGCAAACTGCTACAAACGGAGTGGGTATTGAAATTTCAAATTTGAACTATGGGCACACACAGGGTGCCAAGTTGTTACAGAATTTCTCAATGAAAATTGATGCTGGAAGAACGGTTGCGCTGGTTGGTGCAACCGGTTGTGGCAAGACGACGCTGTTGCATTTAATCGCCGGACTTATTGAACCTGATTCCGGCACGATTTCTGTGCAAAAGGGTGGCGCTGCGTTAGTTTTTCAGGAGGCTTTCCTGTTCGCTGATACTTTGCGTTACAACATCGATCTTGGCGCCGATATTTCGACAGCGAAAATTAACGCGGCCATTGATGTCGCACAATGTCGAGAGTTCATCGAAAATCTTGAGCTAGGGCTTGATACTTCGATGGGAGAGCGTGGCACAAGTTTGAGCGGCGGCCAAAGACAACGAATTGCTTTGGCACGTGCGATTGCCCATGCAAGACCCGTTTTGCTGCTGGACGACACAACTTCTGCACTCGACCCGGCCACTGAAGCCCAAGTCGTGGATAACTTGCGAAAGTTCGCAGTCGAGCAGACAGTGTTGATTGTCGCATCGAGGCCGTCAACCATCGCCTTGGCAGACGAAGTGTTGTTCATCGCTGACGGACAAATATCTGACCGCGGCACGCACGAATCTTTGTTGATCCAGAGCGCCAAGTATCGCGAATTGATTCAGGCGTTTGAACATGACCGCGAGGTCGAATAGTGGTCACCTCATCATGAACGAACCAATCGGTCGATTCACCACGGCAAAGACGCTTAACCGCGGATTCAGTGTCGCGCCTGCACTGTCAAAGGGCATCGGCGTAACTTTTATCCTGGCGGTAATTGGTTCATTGGCTCGTGTAGTCATACCTATTTTGATTCAACAGACGATCGATAAAGGTCTTCGACCTGGCGATATACGGGTTGGTTTCATAGCTCAGATGGCATTGATTGCTGCTGTTTCGGTAATCGTCGCATCGCTGGCACTTCGTCAGGCCGTTTATCGCTTGGGTATCGGCGCAGAAAATGGCCTGTACACGATGCGAGTCAAATTGTTCGAGCATATTCATCGACTTAGTCTTGCCGATCATAACGGCGAACGTCGCGGTGCGCTTGTTTCGCGTGTAACGAGTGACATCGAAACTTTGACGATGTTTTTCTCGTGGGGAGCTCTTGTCTGGCTTTTGGATGGTTCGCTGATGTTTGTCGTGGCGTGTGTGATGTTGTCTTACGATTGGATATTGGCGCTCGTAGCGTTTGCCATTTCTGCGCCGCTATTTATAGTCTTGCAAAATTTACAGCGTCGTCTCGTCTTGGCCTACAAAATCGCTCGCGAACGCAACGCAGAATTGTTGGGTACTGTCAGTGAACTAATTTCGGGCACCGAGACCCTGCGCGTCTATCAGGCCCATCAGCCCATTGTTTTGAAAAGTAAGAAGGCAGTGCGTAAGAGGGCCGATGCCCAAATTCGCGCAGGGGTTATTGGTGCATTTTTATTTCCGTCTGGAGAAGTCTTTGCAGTTTTCACAATCGTGGCGATCGTTTGTGTAGGTGTTTTTCGCGGGGTAGACAGTGGACTAACAGCCGGATCGATGGTTGGCTTTTTGTTTCTGACATATCGCTTTCTTGAACCAATTGCAGAATTCACGGAAGTTGTTGATCAAACCCAGACCGCGGTGGCCGGTCTTCGCAGAGTATTGGGAATTTTGGATATGCCGATCGGTCCGCCGCCAACTAAGAGTCCGATTGCTTTACCGAAAGAACCATTGGGCATAGATCTTCACGACGTGAGCTTCTCCTACAGTTCGCGCTTGGACGTGCAAGATGACGACATGCCAGTGTTGCGAAATATCAGTTTGTCGATTCCGCCGAGACAACACATTGCACTTGTGGGCGCATCAGGTTCAGGAAAAACCACCTTGGCACGACTGATCGCCAGATTGGCAGACCCAACTTTGGGGTTGATATCGCTGGGTGGTGTAAATCTCAAGCGAGTTGCCAACGATGAGTTGCGTCGTCGACTTGTGGTCGTGCCGCAGGAGCCTTTCTTATTCGCCGACACGATCGCGCAAAATTTGCTTTTTGCCTCGCCTGATGCGACGAATGAAGACTTGAATGTGGTCATCTCTCAGTTAGAACTCGAGGATTGGGTCGGATCTCTGAATATGGGTTTACAAACAATGGTTGGTCAACGTGGTGCTTTTCTTTCTGCAGGCGAGAGGCAATTGGTGGCCTTGGCGCGCGCCGCCCTATCAAATCCTGATGTGCTCATTTTGGACGAAGCAACTTCGGCTGTCGACCCGATTGCCGAGGTGAGATTGGCAAAAGCACTGCGAGCATTATCAGAGGGTCGCACCACAATCTCAATTGCCCACCGTTTATCTACCGCGGCTCGTGCAGACCGAGTGATCGTGCTTGAGCACGGAATAATTAGTGAAGATGGCAGTCACCTCGACTTGCTCGCAAATAATCGCGAATATGCGAAGATTTACGCTCAGTGGCTAACGGCAACTTCCGCGAACTAATAACGTCTCAGTAATGAAAGTACAACGACCGTTGCGAAGCACTTTGGGTTTTTTACTCTCTCTTGCGTCCATCAGTTTGGTTGGTTGCGCAACCAATGCCGAGCGAGACGCCCTATGTGCGCAGTCTGATCGCTGGAATAGTGCCAGTACGCAAGTTTCACTCGTGTTGGACGAGATTGGCAAATTTCAACCCGAGCGGTTGCAAGAAGTCTTTGAAGAGGTGGTTCGAACCTTAATTTTGATCAATGAGTCTGCGTCTCGAGATTTGCGCGCAGATACAGAAGTGTTACTGAACACATTTGGGGCACTATCCGACGCGCTTGCCGAGATCGACTGGGAAGGGGATCTTGCACAAAAAGACTCTGCGGTGATTAGTGCCGGTGTCAGGCTTGCAAGTTCGGAAGTCCAACAAGCACAGGCGAATCTTGCTACGTACATTGTCGAAAATTGCGACCTCGAGATAGATAGTCCGGTCAATAAGTTTCCTAATGTCGGAACGACGCTTCCAGACCCGATAATTCAGGACGAAACAATCGAATTGCCTCCAGTTGGGTACGACAACGATGAAAGCGTTGCAAGGGCTTTTGGCTTCGTGGTGGTCGAGAGATTCGGCGTGGCGATTACGAACGAGCAAGCCAGTTGTGTCGGTGTTGCTCTGATCATGGCGAATTCAAACGATTCAAAAGTCGTGGACGAAACATATTGGCAGATGCTTCAACTTATATTTGATTCTTGCGATGTGAAGATAGATGTCGCAAAGGCGCTCGAAAACGAATAACTATCAGTTGTTGCTAGAGTTGGGCGAAATGGAACTGTTTTTGTGTCGACATGCCCAGCCACAGTGGGTCAAAGACGATCTGTGTGTCGACAATCCACCACTCACCGAGTTGGGTCGGCGGCAAGCGAGTCTGCTCGGTAGGCGATTATCACGAGAGCGGTTTGATCACATTTATGTGTCTCCGTTGCTCAGAACTAGACAGACCGCCGAGCCGATACTCACGGCACTCAATCGAGATGAGGTTATTGCACCATGGCTTGAAGAAATCCGTAGTCCGGTTTGGCAGGGTTCACCTGCCGAACGAGCCAGCAAGGCCTACAAAGAGGAGCGTACAAGATCGGCGCGTGAACAATGGAACGGACTTGAAGGTGGTGAATCGATGAAAGATTTCGTGGCTCGAATTCACAGCGGCGCAGAAAAATTTCTAAGTGAGCACGGTGTGTATCGAATCGAACACGAATTGCCGATCTGGCATATCGAAAACGCAGGTGAGCGAATCGCCTGCGTTGCCCACGCAGGGACCAACAGCACGGTGATTTGTCATCTGCTTGGTTTAACGCCAACCCCATGGGAATGGGAAAGATTCGTCTTGGGTCATGCATCGATCACGAGGCTTGAAGCATTCAAAATTGGCGATGGATACACATTCGCCCTTTCACCATTGTCTGATCTCGAGCACATTCCGAAAGAAGACAGAACTTCCTAAATCGCGATCGAAATAAATAGTGGTGGAGGATCTCACCTCTCCACCACTATTAATCGAGCAGATGTTTACGGTTGTGGGAGCACTTCCGTCACATGACATGCATCGACAGCTTTGATTATTGGGTAGGGGTTGACTGCCTCGCCACCGCCTGGGTGAACTTCGAAGTGAAGATGTGAATTTCCAGCGTTGCCGGTTGAACCCATGTATCCGATTATTTGACCTGCTCGCACTGGCGTACCGACTGTGATGCCAGAGGCGAAAGAGTCAAGGTGTGCGTAAAAAAAGTAAGTACCATCGGCGGCAGTCAAGCGAAGTGCGTTGCCGCTCAACTTTGACTCTGCACCGTACATCTTGGTAATCGTGCCGTCACTGACTGCATAGAGGGCAAGACCCTTTGGTCCGATGATGTCAACACCGATGTGAAGACGACCACCTGGACGAGACTCATGCCAGCTATCTACGAACGTACAGCGACCCTGCGATGGAAATGCGCTGATTTGAGTGATGCCTAGCGTCGCCAAATCAGGAAGAACGCCAAGTGCGATCGCCGTTGGCAAATCAACCGCACCAGTTGCGTTAAGGCCACGTGATGTTTGAAAGTTCGTCAATGAGATTGTTGTAGCGATACCGAAGATTCCATCGGCGCCACCTTTGACTTCGATCGAGTTGGCGATCAATTTCTGTTGTACGAGACGCACAGCATCGCTTCGTTGACCGCGCGATGGCAATGTATCTAAAGTCAACATTCCGTCGATCGGTGCAACGGCAACTGCGGCTACATTTGGCGTTGGTGCTATGACAACTGGTACTTGAGCAACCTTTGGAGCTTTTGCTGGCGCAACTGCAACGGCTGGTACCGCCGCCGCCTTTACTTTCTTGGCTACCGGCGCCTTTACTTTCTTGGCTACCGGCTGGTGTGGGGCGATTAGTCCAAGAAATTTAGCTGTGCGGTTGTCCAACCGACCTGTTGCCTTGAAGCCAACAACTTTTTGAAAACTCTTCAAAGTCGCCTGAGTAGTGGGCGAGAACACACCATTGGCACCACCTTTGAGAGTGAATCCGCGGGCGACGAGTGCTTTTTGCATTCGAACGACCGTCGCACCCGAATCACCAGGTGCTGGCAAGACTGTTGGTGTTGCATTGGCCGCTGGCACAACCAACCCGAGGCTGAGAATTGCGCCTGCGACTGAAGAGATAATGAACTTGGTGTTTGTAGACATTTCTGCTCCCTTGTGAGATCCGTTTAAGGGATCGGCACCAGGGGTCAGAACTTGAGGAATTTCTCACTTAAAATTGTCAAATGACCACTCTGAGTGGTACATCTAGATCATCAAACGCGAAACCGCTATTTTGAGCGAGAGACCACTACTAAAAGTGGGTTTTATTTACGAAAAATCCAGAATTTCAGCCAATTTCGGGCGGATTGACCAGGACTTCACAATTTCTCTGAAGCGGGACAGGTCCTCAGGGTCTGGCGTCGCATAGGTCAATGTTGCTCGAATCAGAAGGTTGCGGGGAGTGTGTTCATCGCCGATGAATTCGATGATCTCGCACCTGTATCCGTGCAGTCGCAAGATTTGAGCCCTTAAGGCGTCGGTCAAAATGTCGCCAAAACGTTCTTTAAGTATTCCATGTTTGGTAACGAGTGTCCACGGTGCAGGAATATCTTCAAATTGAGTCTGCAGATCGTGATGGCAACAAGGGGATACAAGCAGCATTTTGACGTGATTTCGAATCGACCAAGCTAGGGCATCGTCTGTTGCCGTGTCGCAGGCGTGCAACGCAATCGCTAGATCAGCGTTGGCAAATCCTGAGTCGGCAATTTTCTCGGCGCGAAATTCGATGGAATCGGTATTTTCCAGCTCAATGGCGATAGCGGTATTGCGACGACGACTATCTTCGCGCTGATCTATGCCGATGACCTGATTGGGAATATCCTGCTCCATCAAATAGTTGTGCACCGCAAAGGTCAAATATGCGTTGCCGCATCCGTGATCGACAATACGCAGGGGAGCCTCAGGCGACGGTTGGTGAATTCGGCCGGCGGAAATTTCGCTTTTAAGGGTCGGCATGAGAATTCGCAAGAACTCTTCAATCTGCAAGTATTTGTCGTTCATCGAGGGCTTGATGCGGCCCGCACCATCAGAAATACCAACCTTCTTCAAGAATTCGTTGTTGGGATCTAAGAGCCTAGATTTTTGTCTATCATGCGTGGTTTTTTGAACCAATTCTCGGACTGAGGTGTGGATTTGAGGCTCACCTTTTTTGGTAAATCTGATTGTGATAGTCAGGTCTGTTGCCTCAATCAAACAGTTGGCGAATCCGGATGACAAAGTCTCACGAGTGGCGAACTTTCCGAACTCTAAATTGGCAGTTTTAGATTTGGTACCGACAAGGCTCGTCGTTTGTAGCAGAACTTGGTCTCGCAATTTTATGGGTCGCAGTTCAATCTTTTCGAATTCAGGTTGCATGTTCCGCCTTCGACCTGAAAAGATTGCCCGAACCAAACGATTCGGATCATCAATAATCTCGACAACGCCGTCTATTTGCGATTCAGAATTTTCTTTCATTGTCATGAAACTATGGTTTGGTTCGTTGACGGTTTGCACAACGCCAACCAGTCGAGGTGCGACGATAAGTGTCAACACCGCGGAGAATCTCGGTTAACTGCTTTCCCGCTAGTGAAGTTGCGCGGCATTCAATCGTAAAATTTCCATGGGCAGTTCCGTTACCCTCGTCGGCATAAAACGCCATGACTAGGGGAACCTCAATTGTGATCGCGTTGGATTCGAATTGTTTTGAAAACAGTTCTAAGATTTGCGAAACCGTGTTGGCGATGATTTGGCTATTCAGACTGATTATTGCATCGTCACTGAAGTACTCGATTGTTTTTACCAAGTCATTTCGGCTCAGAGAGTCGGCATATTTGTTGAACAGCTGGCGTAAGTCAAATTCGGTCGCTAGTGACGCTGGGGATGGTCCGTCATCCTCAAGTTTTCGACCGTTGCTGCTGTTTGACTTCGTGTTCTTACGAGTGTCGCGAATGTCGTCTGGCGAAAGACCTGTCTCTGCAGCCGCCAGTTGTCGCATCAACCGAATGAATTCCTTGCGTTTAAGCACGCCTTCGTGAGCCGCATATTGCACGGCTAAACCATCTATTAGTCCTGATATGCGGGTCGCCGATTCGCGGGGGTGAACGCAATGAAATTCGCCTGATTCATTGCCTGCCCGCAGGGTTTTTTCGAACACGGCGATTGACTGCGCGTCTAATTCTTGACTGATGGGCTTCATCTTCGGATTTCGCAGAGCCTCGCCCCAGGCGTCGATCCAGATCATCCATTCGACATCGTCGCTACCTTCGGGCACATAGCTTTCGATCAACCGCCAAAGTTTGGCGACGTTAGTTGGCGCCGAATCGATGTCTCGCTGCATATCCAACAGATCTTTATGTGCATAATGTTCGAACGCCGCCGCTAAAAGCTCCTCTTTTGACGCAAAGTGGTAGTGAATTAAACTATTGGAAACACCTAGTTTTTTTGCCACATCAGCCACTCGAGTGCCCGCAAAACCGCGCTCGATCACGACATCGCAGGTAGCCTCAAGAATCTCGATGCGACGCTTTTCAACAGTTTCTTTTTTCACTACCTGCGCACGATACTCACACTTGAGTCGTCTAGCCACATCGCTCAGCCCGGCGTCTTTGAACGGCGGAATATGAGAGTCACGCACAAGGGCTATTTGATCTCGACTCGAGTTGCCTTCATTGCCCTTTACACAATTATCGTCACGGGGTCGTTGGTACGCCTGACGGGGTCTGGCTTGGGGTGCGCCGATTGGCCACAATGCAGCGAAAGCAAATTCATCGATGTCTCGTCGGCTCACGCAGCGATAGAGCAACTGAATCGACTGTTTACTGGGGTTGTAGCGGCGGCGGTGATCTTGTGTGTTTTGATGTCACTGAAACTCGTACCACGAAGACGTGATCTGATCGCTATGTCGATCGTGCTCGTCGGTGGAGTTTTGGCGCAAGTGGTCATTGGCGCAATCGTCGTTTGGACCGGATTGAATCCGTATTCGAACATCGCGCACTTCATTGTTTCGATCTTTTTAATGAGCGTCGCCTACATGTTGGTGCAACATGCGAAAATTTTCAGACTGACAGACGATGTGGTGCCCAGAGGCGAGCCGATTTTGAAAGATAGGCGAATTGCGATACTCGTAAAACTTTTGTTATTGACAACGGGTGCCGCGGTTGTTGCGGGGACACTCGTTACTGGCTCGGGACCACACGCCGGTGACGAGAATGCGGTGCGACTTGGCTTTGCGATGACGTCAATAGTTCGCACGCATAGTGTGTTTGTTTGGCTGACTGTGGCGACAACACTGGCTCTGGTCTTTTCGGCGAGAAAAAATACGGATGCCCGCATTCTTTTGACCAAATCGCTAAAACGTTTTTCAGCCGTTTTAATTTTTCAGGGCGCGATTGGATATCTGCAATATTTTCTCGGTGTTCCAGTTGGGCTGGTGGCAGTGCATGTCGCAACATCAGTTGCAGTATGGCTCTTCGCAGTTGACGTCTATTGGAATTCGAGACTTTCAGTCTCGCCTACTAATGTGCTTGACTAATAGACAGCATGTTGGGGGATAAGCAGTCGCAAAAGTCGTTTGCTCTGAAACTTAGCCTTTTTTTGTTTTGCGGCGTTGGCTTGATCGTCGGTTATGCGGGTTCGGCAGTTAGTGCGGCGGCCGATGATTATTCGATAATTGCGAGTGTTCAGAATCAGACCTTGATAAACGGCACAACAAGTCGAGTGCCTGTGGCGGGTGTGTTGGTGACCGTTACAAAAACAGATGGAACCAAAATCGGCGAGGACATAACGGATGAAACCGGTTTAATCACAATCGGTGTACCGAGTCGTGATGACTATCTAATCTCGATTG
>JAQCDY010000114.1 GCA_027729785.1 Actinomycetota bacterium
CAAGGCGGAGGTCGCGGGTTCAAGTCCCGTCGGGACCGCTGGGGAGTGTTCTCACTCTTCAAGGTCGGGTAGCTCAGTAGGCAGAGCATGCGCCTGAAAAGCGCAGGGTCACCGGATCGACGCCGGTCCCGACCACAATTTAATTATTCTTAAACTGATGATTAATTCAGGCGTCGAAAAATTCGGCCCAACAGGTCAGATCCTTCGCCGGCGACGAGACATCCAGGGCATCAGAGCAATAGCAGTTTTACTGGTGCTTGCTTATCATGCGCGGGTCCCAGGTTTTTCTGGCGGTTACATCGGGGTCGACGTTTTCTTTGTTGTCTCTGGATTCTTGATTACAACTCTATTGATCCGCGAGTTTGACACAACAAATAAAATCTCACTGATAGATTTTTATGCGCGACGGATCCGCCGTCTGTTGCCAGCATCGTTTGTTGTCGTTATCGGCACACTCGTGATTTCGAGAGCTTGGCTTGAGCCACTGCGACTTAACGATCTAACTCAAGATGCCCGTGCCGCTGCATTATTCGCCACGAACATTGTTTTTTCGAATCGTGAGTCCGATTATCTTCAGTCTGCCCTGCCACCTTCTCCTTTGCAGCATTACTGGTCCCTCGGAGTTGAGGAACAGTTTTACATTTTCTTTCCGTTAATCGTTATGGTGTTGCTCAAAATACGAAGAGCATCAAAGACATTGTTGATCGCTGGTTTATCAGTGATTACGGCACTCTCATTCGTGTTTTGCGCAGCACTAACCGCAACGATGACTTCGGCGACATTTTATTTGTTGCCATTTCGTGCATGGGAATTAGGAGCAGGTGCACTTCTGGCATTGATCGGCAGCAAAGTGAACCGCATCAAGTCGACTAATCGTGAATTATTCGGCTGGATTGGATTAGTAGCCATTGTCTTTACGTCATTTATTTATGACAGCAAAACTTTATTTCCGGGTTATGCAGCTGCATTGCCAGTTTTTGCAACAATATTTTTGATTATCTCGGGCGATAACTCAAAGTTTGGCCCGAGTCGTTTGCTTGAATTGAGTATCTTTCAGTGGTTAGGCAGCAGGTCATATTCGCTCTACTTATGGCACTGGCCTCTTTTGATTGTTGCTCGCTCGGCAAACAAAGCCGAACTTAATGCGATGCAAGTCGCACTGTGTATGTTGGCGACCTTTGCGTTAAGCGAACTCAGTTTTAGATTTGTTGAAGAGCCAATTCATAAAGTTCCCAAATTTCTCAAAACTGCCAACCGCAGTCTTGCTTTTGGCGTTCTATTGGTCGCAACCGGTCTCGGCGCATCACTTATCACCACGCCCGCCACCGCCCGTAAGACCACAACCTCAGAAACTGCAAGCAACACAACTATCGCTTCGAATCTTGCAACGACAACAACAATATTTCAATATTCAGATAGCCAATTAAAAGACCTCATAAATACTGCGACAGAAATATCGGAATTGCCAGTAAATCTTGACCAACCTCTGGAAGTTTTAGACGAAGACGAGCCGGAGATCTATAAACTAGGTTGCCACGATCATGATTTTGATGTTCCGCCTGTTTGCGAGTTTGGCGATTTCAAAGCCACAACTTCAATAGCCCTAATCGGTGATTCACACGCTGCGCAGTGGTTCGAGCCAATGCGTCGAATCGCCGAGCAGCGACAATGGAAGTTGCAGACATTTACACGTTCAGGCTGCACGATGCTCGGCATTGAAAACGGCGTACTTGAGAAGTGTCGAACCTGGTTGAAGAATGTTCTAACCGAGATTCAAAATGGTGAGTTCTCGCTAGTGGTGATTTCTAATTATACGAATCGTGAAGACTTAGTTGATGAGTCTCCAGACGGTTTTATCAACAACATCACCAAGTTGCATTCGGCTCTAACAATAAACTCTCAAAAAATTATTTATCTCGCCGACTCGCCTGGACCACTGTTGCATGTGCCGATTTGTCTCTCGGCCAATATTCAATCCGTAAAAAATTGCAACTTTGAGCGCGAAAAGGCGATTAACAGGCAAACTACTGAAATTCTTCAAGGAGTTTGGAGCAGTGCTACTTCAAGGTTTGTCAATCTGACAGATTGGTTCTGCACAAGCCAAATTTGTCCGGTTATCATCGGAAACATGATCGCCTATCGCGACATCTCGCATATTTCATCTGGGTACGCGCTCGCATTAACTAGCGTGCTGTTGAATGAAATTGAAATCTCGCTCGCAAGTTAGCTTGCGCTAGCCAGCGATAGTTTCTGCTAGCCGATTATTCTTCGACGACGAGTGTGAGAATCCATTCACCAGTGCTGTGACTCTCGAGATCAAAACTGCCAAGTTGGTCGGCGGTGAATTCGATGATCGCTTCTTAGCCAGCCGACCGCTTCAAGCAGCAAGCAAGTTGCAATTAACGACTTGGTAAAAATTGAACTATTGATCATGATCCAAAGGCGTAGCCAAGATCGAGCGCCGTCAACATCGGCTTATAAGCAATATTTGCTTCGCTTGCCATCGCTGCACAAGTGCCACCTCGGTCGACGATCACCGTGATAAATACTGGTGTTGCCCCAAATGCTTTGACTACTTCAATGGCTTCAAAAAGCGAGGTGCCGCGAGTTACGGTGTCTTCGACTATCGCCACGCGATCGCCAGGTTGCAGCGCACCAGCGATGCGACCAGTTACCCCGTGATCTTTGCTTTCTTTGCGCACGCTGAAACTGCGCAGAGTTCTGCCGCGTGTCGCTGCAACCGCTGCGATGCCGAATGCGACCGGGTCGGCGCCCATCGTTAGACCGCCGATTGCGTCGATGTCTGGCGGCAGCATTGCCAACGCGACATCAGTTACGAACAAGATGCCGTCACTGCGGCACGCTGTTTGTTTTGAATCAAGGAACCAGTTGCTGGTGCGACCCGACTTGAGTGTGAATGAACCAGTTTTCAGTGAATGCTGCAAAATGTGCTCACGCAATTTGTGACGCGCTGCGTCAAGTTGCGGCAAATCTGACACGTTTAGATTTTCATGCGTCGGCAGAGTTGAGTGCGTCAAAAGCAAGTTGGGAACGTTTGAGCGCCTTTTCTAAATTGAAGACTTCGCTCAGTTGTCGCACTGTAAGTTTTATTCTCGAATCGTTTGTCAGCAATTCGCTGAAGTTTGTCTTGGTGCTAATTGCCTTGGCGGCAAGTTCTTGCACCAGTCGATATGCGTCATCACGCGACATGCCCGACGCGACCAGTAGCAATAAAACTGGCTGCGAGAACACAACGCCTTGGGTCAGGTTCAAGTTGTGCAACATTTGCACCGAGTCGACTTCGAGATTCGTGATTAGCTTGGTCGCCCGACGCAAAACATAATAAGCAAGCAACGACGAATCGGGCAGAACTATGCGTTCAGCCGATGAATGCGAAATATCGCG
>JAQCDY010000115.1 GCA_027729785.1 Actinomycetota bacterium
TACGCACATGGAGTTGCCGTTTGGTGGCACCGCCGCAGTCGATACCTTCGAAACTGGCACGATTGCCGCGGCATGGGGTGGCGTAACGACGATCGTCGACATGGCGTTGCAGCGTTACGGCGAAAATGTTCATGAGGGTCTTGCCGAGTGGCATCGCAAAGCAGGCGGCAACTGTGCCGTCGACTATGCGTTTCACCAAATCATCGGCGGTGTTGACGAACAGTCCTTGAAAGATATGACTTATTTGGTCGACCATGAAGGCGTAACGAGTTTCAAGTTGTTCATGGCCTATCCGGGCGTGTTCTATAGCGATGACGGCCAGATTCTGCGCGCAATGCAAACTGCAAGCGAAAACGGCTCGACGATCATGATGCACGCAGAAAACGGCATTGCAATCGACGTGCTTGTTCAACAACATATTGCGCGCGGCGAAACTGATCCGAAATATCACTCATATTCGCGACCAAGTTTGTTCGAAGGTGAAGCGACGAATCGTGCGATCGTGTTGTCGAGGGTCGCCGGCAACGTGCCTTTATATATAGTTCACATGTCGGCGTCTGAAGCGCTGAATGCATTAGCCGAAGCGCGCCACGAAGGTTTGAACGTGTTCGGTGAGACTTGTCCGCAATATCTGTACATGACGCTCGAAGATCACTTGGCGCGTCCTGGTTTTGAAGGTGCGAAGTTTGTTTGCTCTCCACCGATTCGCAGCAAGCACGACAAGCACGACCATCACGGTGATTTGTGGAAGGGTTTGCGCATGAACGAACTCGCCGTGGTTTCAACCGATCACTGCCCGTTCTGTTACAAAGACCAAAAAGAACTTGGGCTCGGCAACTTCTCGAAGATTCCCAACGGCATGGGCGGTGTCGAGCATCGCATGGAACTTATTTATCAGGGCGTCGTGTTGGGTGAGTTGACCCTCGAGCGTTGGGTAGAAACATGCTGTACGACGCCTGCTCGAATGTTCGGCATGTATCCACAAAAAGGTCTCATCGCCCCAGGTTCGGACGCCGACATTTTGGTATGGGACCCAAACAAAAAAACAAAGATCGGCATCAACGACAAACACCACATGAACATGGATCATTCATCGTGGGAGGGCACCGTTATCGACGGCAAAGTTGACACCGTCCTTTCGCGCGGAATGATCGTGATCGAAAACGACAAATATCTCGGGCGAAAGGGTCACGGCAAATTTATTAAGCGTGGCCTTTGTCAGTATCTGAATTAACTGTATAAAACAAACAACCAGGAGAAAAGATTATGAATCGCATTAGTCATTGGGTTAATAACAAAGTCGTTGCTGGCACTTCGGGCAAGACGGGCAAAGTATTCAACCCAGCAACTGGCAAACAAGAGTCCGAAGTCGATTTGGCAAACATTGCCGATGTCGACGCAGTAGTTGCCTCGGCAAAAGCTGCGTTTCCTGCATGGCGAGCGACAAACTTGTCACGTCGCGCCGAAATTATGTTTCGGATGCGCGAGTTGGTTGATGCAAACCGCAAAGAGATTGCCTCGTTGCTGACCCAAGAACATGGCAAAGTACCGAGCGATGCGCTTGGTGAAGTTGCTCGTGGTCTTGAAAACATCGAGTTTGCTTGCGGTGTGCCGGCTTTGCTCAAGGGCGGTTATTCAGAGCAGGCTTCGACAGGTGTCGATGTTTACTCAATTCGTCAGCCGCTTGGTGTTGTTGCTGGAATTACGCCGTTCAACTTTCCGGCGATGGTGCCAATGTGGATGTTCGCCAATGCGATCATGTGTGGCAACACATTTGTTTTGAAGCCGAGCGAGAAAGATCCATCGGCATCGATGTTCGTCGCCGATTTGTTGCGTCAAGCAGGTTTGCCTGACGGTGTTTACAACGTATTGCACGGCGACAAAGTTGCGGTAGATCGGTTGCTTGAGCACCCCGATGTTGCGGCGCTCAGCTTCGTCGGCTCGACACCGATTGCAAAATATGTCTACGAGACAGGCACAAAAAATGGCAAGCGTGTGCAGGCACTTGGCGGAGCAAAGAATCACATGCTGGTATTGCCGGATGCCGATCTTGAGATGGCAGCCGACGCTGCAGTCAGCGCCGCTTACGGTTCGGCTGGCGAGCGTTGCATGGCCGTTTCGGTTGTGCTCGCAGTCGACACAGTTGCCGATGCGCTGGTCGAGAAAATCAAATCACGCGTGCCGAATATCAAAGTTGGTGCGGGTTCTGACCCGGCCAGTGAAATGGGTCCGTTGATTAGTCGTGAACATCGCGACAAGGTTGCAAGTTATGTGACCAATGCGGCCAAAGAAGGCGCAAAAGTCGTGCTCGACGGCACTGACAAAGCCAAAGACGAAGGTTTCTTTTTGAACCCAAGTTTGATCGATCATGTCAAGCCAGGTATGAAATGTTATGACGAAGAAATTTTCGGACCAGTGCTCACCGTGATGCGTGTCAAGAGTTATGACGAGGGCTTGAAGGCAATTAACGACAACCAATTCGGCAACGGCACGGCGATTTTTACTCGTG
Source organism: Actinomycetota bacterium (assembly GCA_027729785.1). Lineage (GTDB taxonomy): Bacteria > Actinomycetota > Acidimicrobiia > Acidimicrobiales > Ilumatobacteraceae > BACL27. The sequence goes on from JAQCDY010000115.1 coordinate 2,510, forward strand.
ATGGTGGAGTGGCGCGTCAGTTTCAATACGAAGTAAATGTCGGCATGGTCGGCGTGAACGTGCCGATTCCGGTGCCGGTTTCGTATTATTCGTTTGGCGGTTGGAAGGCAAGTCTGTTCGGCGACCAACACATGTACGGTCCAGAGGGCATCAACTTCTTCACGCGAGGCAAGGTCGTGACGTCACGTTGGCCAGACCCGCGCACATCGCAAGTCGATCTCGGATTTCCGCAGAACAGGTAAACAATGGATATCGGCGTTGTACTGCAGACCACCCCGCCTGCCCGGCAGGTGATTGATCTCGCGCGTAAAGCCGACACCCATGGTTTCACTCATGTCTGGACTTTTGATAGTCACATTTTGTGGGAAGAACCGTACGTTATATATAGCCAAATTCTCGCAGAGACAAAGAATGTGGTTGTTGGGCCGATGGTCACGAACCCGGCGACTCGCGACTGGACGGTGACTGCAAGCTTGTTTGCCACGCTCAATGAAATGTACGGCAATCGAACTATTTGCGGCATCGGTCGTGGCGATTCGGCGGTGCGCGTAACGAATGGTAAGCCGACGACGTTGGCCACGCTACGCGAGAGCATCGATGTCATTCGTGAACTTTCAAATGGTCGTGAAGTTGACTACAACGGTTCAAAAATCAAGTTCGAGTGGGCTTCGAAGAGCAGGTGTGAAGTTTGGGTCGCCGCATACGGACCAAAAGCGTTGCAGTTGACTGGCGAAGTCGGTGACGGCTTTATTTTGCAACTCGCCGACATTGATATTGCTGCGTGGACAATTGAGGCGGTGCGCAAAGCCGCTCGCGATGCGGGCCGAGACCCGAAGACCGTGAAAATTTGCGTCGCGGCACCGGCATA
>JAQCDY010000116.1 GCA_027729785.1 Actinomycetota bacterium
CATGGAAGCCAATGGAAATGCACAAATCGTGCGTTCACAGGTTCCGCTTTCGGAAATGTTCGGATACAGTACAGACCTGCGTTCTCGCACTCAAGGGCGTGCGACTTACACGATGCAGTTTCATTCGTATCAGCAAGTGCCCGAAGCAATATCAACCGAACTCATCAAGCGCGTGCGCGGCGAATAACCGAGCAGGCCAAAGTTTTAACAGTAACCAGCGATAACAGGAGATAAGAACCATGAGCAAAGCGAAATTCGAGCGCGTCAAGCCACACGTCAACGTCGGCACGATGGGCCACATTGACCATGGCAAGACAACCCTGACTGCAGCGATTTCAAAGACGCTCGCCGGCAAGGGTCTCGCCGAGTACACACCTTTCGATCAAATTGACAAGGCTCCTGAAGAAAAAGCTCGTGGTATTACGATCTCGATCGCTCACATTGAATACAACACCGAGAAGCGTCACTACGCACACGTAGACATGCCAGGTCACGCTGACTACATCAAGAACATGATCACTGGTGCCGCACAGGTAGACGGAGCAATTTTGGTAGTAGCCGCAACTGACGGCCCGATGCCACAAACTCGTGAGCACGTATTGCTCGCCAAGCAAGTTGGTGTGCCGTACATCGTCGTTGCGCTCAACAAGTCAGACATGGTTGATGACGAAGAAATGCTTCAACTTGTCGAAGAAGAAGTTCGCGATTTGTTGACCTCATATGAGTTCGACGGCAAGAACTGCCCGGTCGTACGCGTGTCGGCACTCAAAGCCCTCGAAGGCGACGCCGCTTGGGTCGAAAAAATCATGGAACTGATGACCGCATGCGACAATTCAATCCCAGAGCCGAAGCGTGAACTTGAGAAGCCGTTCTTGATGCCAATTGAAGACGTGTTCACGATCACTGGTCGCGGCACCGTAGTAACTGGCAAAGTCGAGCAAGGCAAAGTGCACACAGGTGACGAAATCGAAATCGTTGGTCTGCGCGACACTCAAAAGACCGTTTGCACGGGTGTAGAAATGTTCCGCAAGTTGCTCGACGAAGGTCAAGCAGGTGACAACATTGGTGCGCTTTTGCGTGGTACCAAAAAGGAAGAAGTTGAGCGCGGCCAAGTTCTTTGTGCGCCGGGTTCAATTACTCCGCACACAAACTTCGAAGGTCAGGTCTATGTTTTGAAGAAAGAAGAAGGCGGACGCCATAAGCCTTTCTTCAACAACTACCGACCACAGTTCTTCTTTAGAACAACCGACGTAACCGGCACTGTTGAATTGCCAAAGGGCACCGAAATGGTTATGCCCGGCGACAACGTAACGATGACGGTCGAACTCGGCAAGGCAATTGCGATGGACGAAGGTCTTCGCTTTGCGATTCGTGAAGGTGGCCGCACAGTCGGCGCCGGACGAGTAACGAAGATCATCAAGTAGATCGTCCAGAACCAGTAAACGCTGATGGCACAGAGCATTCGAATCCGTCTGAAGGCGTTTGATCATCAGAACATCGACGATTCTGCGAAGAAAATCGTTGAAACTGTGACTCGTACGAGTGCCACGGTGCGAGGTCCGATTCCTTTGCCGACAGACAAGCATCGGTTTACGGTAATTCGCAGCCCGCACGTCGACAAAGATTCGCGCGAACACTTCGAGATGCGAATTCATAAGCGCTTGATCGACATCATCGACCCGAACGCCAAAACGATCGATAGTTTGCAGCGTCTAGAGTTGCCTGCCGGCGTTGACATTGAAATCAAGATTCAAAACGCCTAAGAAATTCGGAAGTTTCGTCACAGTGACGAGTGTTTGAGTTTCTTGAACAGTAGAAATTATATATGAGCGATTTCAGCGAGAACCCGTCGCAGTTGCCACCGCCGCAGTTGCCTGCGCAATTTGAGATGCCGTCGCAGAATAACGATGAACTAGGTAGAACGCCACGTCGGCATTTCGGAATAGTGATTGTTGCTGCCGTGTTTGGATTGTTCGGCGGGATAATCGGTACTTATGTGGCCCAAGAAGCAAATCTTGTCGATTTAAATAACTCAGAATCGACGACACAGATAACTTCGGCGCCGGTCGTTGTCGCAGACGATGAAGATGTAATGGGCGATTCATTGATTGCAAAAGTTGCCGAGCGTTTGGCAAATAGCGTCGTCACGATTTCAACCACGACTAGCGATGAACAAGGCGGCGGGCGCGGTGTAGGAACTGGCGTCGTGTTGACATCAGATGGCGAGATTTTGACGAACGCCCACGTGGTTGAAGATGCTGTTGACGTCGTAGTTCGTTTCGCGGGTGAAACTGAGCCGCGAGTTGCAAAAATTTTGGCAACCGATATCGGCAATGATCTCGCACTTATCAAAGTTGAGTTAACCGGCCTCGTTGCGGCGACATTTGCCAAACCGGGCAGCGTGAAAATCGGCGACACAGTAGTCGCAATCGGTTATGCGCTAGCGCTGGATGGTGGACCAACAGTAACCTCGGGCATCGTCTCGGCTTTGAAGCGAACGATCGAAACTGACTCGGGTGCGCTAAATAGTTTGATTCAAACTGACGCCGCAATTTCTTCGGGCAACTCGGGCGGACCATTGGTCAACCTCAAGGGCGAAGTTGTGGGTATTAACACCGCAGTCGCGCGAGGTGATTATGAATCGGCGGCAAACAACATTGGTTTTTCAATTTCAGTGGATGAAGTACTAATAGTTATCGAACAACTGCGCGCGCAAGCCAATGGGGTTGAGCGCAAAGAGGGCTTTCTTGGTGTTGGGTTGGCGGCTCGCGAAGATGGTGGGCAAGGCGCGATCATCACCAATGTTCAACCGGGTTCGCCAGCAGACAAAGCCGGCATCCTGGTTGACGACGTAGTTTTGGCGGTGGATGGTGAACCAATCGACGGTCAGGCTGGACTGGTCGCGGCAATTCGTGATGCGGTGCCTGGCCAGACCGTGAAAATTGAGATTTTTCGCGAAGGAACAAGGCTGTCATTTGAAGCAACTTTGATCGCTCGCTCTGAATAATTCCTGAATAATCGCGAGTAACTAGCAGGAGAAAAAAGCCAAAAAATACTGGGTTTATTCGGGTTTTCAGTTTGGGGACGTGATTTTAGGGGGATAGAGTAAACACTTCGTTCGTGGCCATGCTTCGCATGGTTGTTGACGAAGGGATCAATTCAAAAAAATTGATGTCTGTGTGCGCCCGCGAGTTTTGTGGGTACCGCACAGCGAAAACTATAAGAGTGCTCCGTGCGGCCAAGGCCTGCGGAGCATTTGTGCGAATAAACGAATTATT
>JAQCDY010000016.1 GCA_027729785.1 Actinomycetota bacterium
GATTCGCGATCGAGACCCGAAGTATTGATCAAAACTTTCGCAATGGGCACGAGAGAACTCTAGTTCTCGTTAACGAAATTGAAAAAAGTTAAACCGACTTGCTGTAAACAGGCTGATCGTAGGGCTTGAAGGTGAACCGGCGAATAATTTCGCCGTAGCCACCTTTGTAGAGCGAATCAATTTTCGCCGCACGCTCATAGGCGTTGGTGCGCTTGGCGACCGCGGGCACTTCATACCAGGGCGCCGATGGCTCGTCGTGGTGGGCAATATGCAAGTTGTTGTTGAGCATCAGTAGGCCCATCAACCAACCTGCGTCGATCATCGCCGTGCGTGTTGACTCGGGGTCGAGCGTTTTGTGCTCAGCAAATGAGCGCATCATATTTAGCGAGTGCGAGCCGAAAACCCCACCGATGAGATATTCGAGCATTGACATCTGGGCGAGATTGCTGACTATAAAAGTGACTGCCACGAGTGCCGGAATATGCAACATCCACGCCGCACGGGCGTTGCCGACATTGCGCACGGCGCGCCAGGCATCGGCGATGAAATATTGGACCGCGCTGAACACCGACCAAACCGTCAAGCGAAACGCGAGCGTGCGATTGGCCCAATAGATCGAGCGCAAAAAGCGACCCGAGGTTTGCCACTTTGCGGGTAGTGCGTAATAACTTTCGGTGTCGAACTGCGGGTGGGTGAGTGTGCTGTTGTGATGGCTGATGTGGTCGCGTCTGAAAGACAGAAATGGAACCCACATCGTGACTGACAGCGACGCAAGTGCTGCATTAAGTTTTGAATTGCGAAACGGATGACCGTGCACGAGTTCGTGTTGCAGACTTAGGTACCATGCGCCGAACCAAGTTAGAAGTGCAAAAGTTGCCCACCAAGGCAATTGCTTGTGAGTAAACACGGACGCGAACCAACCGACATAGACGAGAACAGCGATTATTAACGTGCGCCAGTCACCAGGCGACTTAAAAGATACGCGTGAATTTGACTTGATGATCAAATCGGTTTGGCTTGGGCTCGTAGACATTTATTGAATTTTATCGTAGCGAACCTGCCACGAGTTGCCCACGCACAAAAACGGCATCAACGATTTTCACACCGGGTCGATACGCCAAATGAATGTGACTTCGTGAATTGAGAATCATAAAGTCTCCCTGCGAGCCAACCGCCAAATTGCCAATATCGGTGCGGCGCAATGCAGCCGCACCACCAGCAGTGGCTGACCAGACTGCTTCATCGCAGGTCATATTCATGTTGAGAACTGCCAATGAAATAGCCAGTGGCATCGAAGTCGTATATGACGAACCTGGATTGCAATCAGAGGCGAGGGCGACTGTTACGCCGGCATCAATCAATCGTCTGGCATCGGGAAACTTGGACCTGGTGCACAATTCTGCAGTTGGCAATAACGTCGCAACAGTTTTTCCTTTAGTGTCGGCAAGCGCACTGATGTCGGCAGCATCCAGATGTGTGCAGTGGTCGCAAGATGCGACGCCAAGTTCGACACCTAGTTGCACGCCACCGCCATGTTGCAGCTGATTGGCGTGAATTCGCAGACCGAGACCTGCATTGGCGCCGGCTTTCAGAATCGCTCGCGCATGATCGACTTTGAAAGCACCATGATCGCAAAAAACGTCGATCCATTTTGCGTGCGGCGCACAATTTTTGAGCATTTCGCCACAAATGAGATTGACATAATCATCGATTTGTGATTCGGCGGGCACGACATGGGCGCCGAGAAACGTTGTTTCTGAAGTGATCGCATTGGCGACTTGCAGTGAGCGAGTTTCGTCGACGACCGAAAGTCCGTAACCTGATTTTGTCTCGAGAGTTGTTGTGCCAGTGTGCAACGCTTCGTTGGCGAGTCGGCGGGCACTGGCGACCAGCACATCGTTGTTGCTGTTGCGAGTCGCGGCAACGGTTGTGCGAATGCCGCCGGCCGAATATGGCTTGCCCGACATGCGAGCCTCGAATTCTTCAGCGCGATCGCCACCAAAAACCAAATGTGTATGACTGTCAACAAAGCCCGGGATCAAAGCTCGACCGTTGATGTCGATCGCGTTTGATTTGAATTCGAGCGGCAAGTTTGTGGCCTCACCTGCAAATGCGATTTTGTTGTCGTCGCCGACAACCAGCGCCGCATTTGTTACTACGCCAAGTTTGCCGCGTTCAAGAGTCAGGTCATTGGTGACGAGCGAAGAGATGCCAGTCAGAACAAGCACTACGAACCAAACTTTGCGACGAGGTCCTTAACTCTGATGACGAAATCGTGGTGATGAAACTTGTCGAACGACTCCCAAGTTGTAAAAGTTTTTGAGTCTTTGACTTTGTCCATGAACAGCAGACCATCGAGGTGGTCGACCTCATGCTGATATGTACATGCGGTCATGCCGCGAATGATTTCATCGATTTTGTTGCCGTTGCGATCGTACGCTTCGACACGAATCGACGTATGTCGCCAAACATTGCCGCGAAAGCCGGGCACTGATAGACAACCCTCATTGTTTTCGAACATGTCGTCATCAAGTGGTGTGAGCCTAGGGTTAATCAAAATCGTTAGCGGCACCTGCGGTTTATATGGATAACGCGGATTTTTGTTGACCTCGACGGCGCAGATGCGTTGGTGGCGTAACACTTGTGTTGCTGCGAGACCTGCGCCGTTGGCATGACGCATCGTCTCGACCAGGTCGTCAATGAATGTCCGAATCTCGGGAGATTTGATCTCGCCCGGGTCGACCTCGCTGGCACGAATGCGTAACTCTGGATGACCGATCGTGGCTATGGGCAAAATTGTCATGCCGTAAGTGTAATTAGAGAACCGCTTCGATTGCTGTGCGCAGACTTTCGTTGATGTTTGACAAAGTTCGATGCTTGAAGTTGCTGACGATTTGTTCGCCGCCAACCCAAACATCGCTGACGTCAGAACTTGTCGCACTATGCACAAGGTGTGCCGCGCCATTTTCAGGGTCGAAACTCGCAAGACGCACCGAGTTCGTCGCCACGCTGATGAAATCTGCCGGGGCGCCAGCGACAAAGCCGTGTTTCTTGCTGCCGAGCGAACTTGCGCCATTAATTGTTGCTGCCGAGAGCAATTCGCTGCTGCGATGCACGCCGCGCCTATTGGTTATCAGTCGCTGGTTCATTTCGACGGCGCGAGCCTCTTCGAACATGTCGATCACCGCGTGCGAATCAGTACCCAAACAAAGAGGAGAGCCCGCACGGACGAGGCTGTCTGACGGGCCGATGCCGTCGGCGAGATCACGTTCGGTCGTCGGGCAGAAGCAGGCAAAAGTTTTGCTGTGGCCAAGTAACGCAATGTCGGCGCTCTGCAGGTGTGTGGCGTGCACGGCAGTGGCGAACGAACCAAGTAGTTGAGCGTCGTTCAATAACTGTGTCGGGGTTCGACCTGTTGCTTCGCGGCACGCTTCATTTTCTGCCGGTTGTTCAGACACATGGATATGCACGACACGACCGTTTCGATGCTTGGCGATGTATGCAAGTTCTGATTCGTGCACGGCGCGAACGCTGTGTGGAGCAAGACCAATCGAGTGCATTGCCGATGGCGCACCGAGGGCATTGACTCGCGCTAACCAGTTTTCAACCGAACTGTCGCTGAATCGCAATTGTTCGGCAGCGAGCTGTTGGTCTTTTAGCCCAGCGTGCAAGTAGGCGACATCGAGCAATGTGATACGAATGCCGGCACGACGGGCCGCTTCGATTAAAACTTTGCCCATCTCGTTGGGGTCCGCATATTGTTTGCCATTTTGCTGATGATGCACATAGTGAAATTCGCCGACGGTTGTGATGCCCGCGAGCGCCATTTCTGAAAATGTTGCCGTTGCCAGCGCCAAATAGTTTTCGGGTGTCAACCGATTAGCGATTTGATACATCAGAGTGCGCCATGACCAGAAATCACCGAGACCCGCACCGCTTTGAGTGCGGCCGCGCAACGCGCGATGAAACGCATGACTATGTGCGTTGACGAAACCAGGCATGACAACGCCGGTAATCCGCAAATCTTTGGGTTTTGGCGTTGAGTTCGCATCGATCGAAACAAAAAAAGAGTTATCGACTGTGATGCGCACGTTTGAGGCGCAACTCTCGCCACCCAGCCAAGCGTGTTCGGCAAAAAATGTTTTCATTGTTCGCGCATTGGCAGGCGAACGCCGCGCTTGTCGGCGACATCGATTGCTAGGTCATAGCCAGCATCTGCATGTCGGATGACGCCCATGCCTGGGTCGCTTAACAGCACGCGCGAAAGTTTTTCTTTTGCTAATTCTGTGCCGTCGGCGACACAAACCATGCCGGCATGAATGCTGCGGCCGATGCCAACGCCACCGCCGTGATGAATGCTGACCCAAGTTGCTCCGCTCGCAGTATTGACAAGCGCATTAAGCAACGGCCAGTCGGCGATTGCGTCTGAACCATCGAGCATTGCTTCGGTTTCGCGATAAGGCGATGCAACCGAACCAGAATCCAAGTGGTCGCGACCGATCACGATTGGTGCACTTAGTTCTCCGCGCTTGACCATTTCGTTGAAACGCAAACCGAGGCGATGACGCTCACCATAACCGAGCCAACAAATTCGCGCGGGTAAACCTTGAAATGCAACTTGCTCGCTGGCAAGGCGCATCCATTTGGCAAGATCTTCGTCATGCGGAAACTCTTCAAGCACCGCACGGTCTGTGGCGGCGATATCGCGCGGGTCACCCGAGAGAGCAACCCAACGGAAAGGACCTTTGCCTTCACAAAACAACGGACGAATATATGCGGGCAAGAAACCTGGATAATCAAACGCTCTGTCATAGCCACCGAGTTGGGCTTCGCGGCGCAATGAGTTGCCGTAGTCGAAAACTTCGGCGCCGGCATCTAAGAAGCCGACCATCGCACGACAATGTGCCGCCATTGCTGCACGCGATCGATCGATGTAGTGCTCGGGGTTCGTCGTGCGAAGTTTTTCAGCGGCTTCAATTGTCAAATCGTTAGGCAAATAGCTCATCGGGTCGTGGGCGCTCGTTTGATCGGTGACGATGTCGGCAGCGAAACCCTGGGCCAACAATTTCGGAAACATATCTGCGGCATTGCCGACCACACCGACTGAAAGTTTTTTGCGCGCCTCCTTGGCGGCTTCACATCGTGCGACTGCGTCTTCGAGCGAGTCAGCGACTTCATCGAGATAGCGAGTTTCGACGCGGCGTTGCACACGAGTTGGGTCGACATCGATGCACAACGCGACACCGTCATTCATTGTGATCGCCAATGGCTGTGCGCCACCCATGCCGCCCAGACCGGCAGTGAGAGTGATCGTGCCGGCGAGTGTGCCTTTAAATTTTCTGCGGGCGATTTCGGCGAAACACTCATACGTGCCTTGCAAGATGCCTTGCGTGCCGATGTATATCCATGAACCTGCGGTCATTTGACCGTACATCGTCAAGCCGAGATTTTCGAGTCGTCGAAATTCGTCCCATGTGGCCCAGTCGCCAACGAGATTTGAATTCGCCAACAGCACCCGTGGCGCCCATTCGTGTGTGCGAAACACGCCGACGGGTTTGCCAGATTGCACCAGCATTGTCTCGTCGGGCTTGAGGGTTTGCATCGTGCGCATCATTGCGTCGAATGCCTGCCAACTTCGCGCTGCGCGGCCCGTGCCACCATAGACGACAAGATCGTCGGGGCGCTCGGCAACTTCGGGGTCTAAATTATTTTGCAACATTCGGTACGGCGCTTCAATCTGCCAATTCGCACAGTGCAATTGCGTGCCGCGCGGCGAACGTACGACTCTCGGACCCGACATGGCTACATTCTCGCCGAAACTGTGATGTTTCACCAACTGTTAAAGCGGTTTGGTGAGGGTGATATGGGCGAGAGTGCCGTGATTGAGTTGAATTTGGCAGTTGCCGGCGTCAAGAAACGCGTCTTGATGTTGCATCAGAACCGATTCGCCGTCGACAATGATTGTGGCGGTTTGAGAAACTGCGACGAGCATTTCGCACGGTGCGAGTAAACCTGGCGTGGTGACGTGGGTCATCACGCCAGACGACTTGCCGCGAACCGTCATTAAGTTAAGATCCACGATTGGTCCGTCGACAAGTTTTGCCGTGGTTGGTATGTCGCCGGCAAAAACTGCGACTTCACCCGGTCGGCAGACGACAGTTTCGCCACCAACATTTAAAATCATTTCGCCACCAGAAATAATTAGCAACTGCCGATGCACATTTTCAAAATGCGAAAAGTCGCAGTCTTCGATGACTGGCGCGATCGCGACCCGCCATGTCCAGCCAGTCACTCCAGGTGTTTGGCTGGCAATTTCGTAGCTCGTGCCGCGCCCGTTGGGCCACGGTGCTTGAAAATGTTCAGAGAATCTCTGAAGAGGCATAAAACGAAACTAGTGGCTAGTAAATAGCGAGGGCAGACCACCAGTGTGGATGAAGATCACATTTGCGTCGGCGTTGAACTCACGATTCGCGTCAAGTCCGAGCAGACCCGAAAAACCTTTGGCACTGTAAACCGAATCGAGCACCCAAGCACCGCGATGCGCCGCCCATTTTGCGGCATCACTTGCTGCTTGAGTTGCGACTGCATAATCGCTACCCATGTAATTCGGGTCGATTACTACGTCACTTTCGAGCGCACGCACGGTTAGCCCAAGCAGGGTCAAAGTTTTGTTCGCCAAGTCTGTGATACTGCGTGAATTTAGTGCCATGCCTTTGGCTACGCCGATTCCAATAATTTTTGGAAAGTGTTTCTGCGGATCTTGGGCGCGCGCCCGAACAAGACCCGCAACAAGACCTGCGTGAGTGCCGCCACTTGAAGTTGTGAATACGATCGCGTCAGCGACGATGCTTTGTTTCGCACACTGCTCGATGATTTCGTCAAAGGCGAGTGCGTAGCCGATCGCACCGACAGCGGTGCTGCCCCCAATCGGAATCGACTGCGGCTTTTCGCCGCGATCGACAAGCTGTTGTGTTAGTCGCGCACGAAATTCTTCGAGGCCCGCCCAGTCGGTAGCAGCCAGACCGGTGTGGTGCAGCGCGGCGCCAAATATCTCAGCCAAGAGTTGATTTCCTTCAAGGCGATTTGGTTTTTCGCCAGAGACAACCAAGTGCGTTGGCAAGCCGAGCCTCGCGCCAGCCGCGGCAGTCATTCGGCAGTGGTTTGATTGTGCCGCGCCAACTGTGACAAGTGATTTTGCATCGTTGTCAATTGCCTGTCCACAGAGAAATTCGAGTTTGCGTGCTTTGTTACCTCCGACACCGAGCCCTGTCAGATCATCACGCTTGACCCACAAGTGTGCTCCGCTCGGAAGTTTGCCACCATCTTCGAGCGGAGTTGGCAACGTTGCAAGGGTGATGCGAGTTATTTTTGGTTGCGCCATGCGATGCCCTCTGGCCAGCGACCGACGCCACCGTCTTGCAACAACATGCCAGTAAGCGTGCGTTCGGTGTGATGCGAGCGCCACAGCAACATTTCTTGGGCGAGCGGCAGCACGCGTTTGGGATCGTCGAAAGTTGTGCGCCAAGTCGGGTCTTTCACCAAATCAAATGCCAACCAACTGCCGTCACCAAATTGCACATATGCCGCATCGCGAGTGCGACGCACTGTCAAGTGTTGGCGCTCAAGTCGGCGGTCATGCGGCCAATTGTTGGCAGCACCGTTCTCAGAGTTGTCTATATATATGTGTCGCCAATCGAATTCGTAAGTTGCGCCCGTGCGCCAACGGGTCGGCTTTTGGCCGCGCAAAAAGTCGGTAAGCGGCAGGCCGTCACACTGCAACGGCACGGGCACACCGATTGCCTCGGCGATGGTCGGCATGATGTCAACATTCTCGGTGAACTCAGTGATTGTTTGGCCATGAGTTTGTGGATTATTTGGATCACGAACAATGCCGATCGTGTGATAACTGGCGTCGAAGAAACCGAGTTTGTCTATCAATCCGTGGTCGCCAAGTTGATCGCCATGATCGGCGGTGATGATGATCAAAGTGTTTTGCCATTCGCCACGCTGGCGAAGTTTTTCGCACACGCGACCCATGTGATGGTCAACCTCGCCGATCATGCCGTAATACTGGGCACGCATCTCACGCAATGCTGGTTCATCTTTTGGAGCAGCGTTATTGCCAGTGTGGATCACAGCCTCATGGAATGGATGCCGGGTTTCACTGGCTTTGATCGGCAGATCGATTTCGGTGGGCGAGTATTGCTTTGACCATTTGCCTGCAGCCGTATATGGCGGATGAGGTCGAAGATAACTGAGATGAGTGAACCAGGGTTTTTTGGTATTCTGTGTTTCAAGCCAGTTGAAAAACTCGTTGGTTAAAAACGTTGAGATGCTCAAGTCTTCGTGGCGATCTGGTTCGGTGCACAGTGCTTTGTTGTAATCACCGTCCAAGTCGAAGCCGTGTTGTTTAAGGTGCTTGAGCCACGGCGGATACGGCTCTGACAAATTTAAAATGCGGTTGAAGCCGGGCAGTACTTCTTGATACGTCGAGAGTCTTTGGTCGTCTTTCGATGTTGTGGCACGAGGATCTACACCTTGGTCGGTATAGCCAAAAATTGTTGGTTCGTAGCCGGCGCGCAGCGCCATGCGTGCGACATTGTCGAAGCGATTGTCGAGTGGTGTGCCGTTGGCAACCACGCGATGGTTCATTTGATATGTGCCCGTATACAAACTTGCCCGACCTGGCGAACACGGTGCCGCCTGGCTGAAATGATTGGCAAGTCGCACACTGTTGCGTGCGAGTTCGTCGAGGTTTGGCGTGCGAACAACTTTGTGACCCGCCGAAGAAAGACAGTCACCGCGAAACTGGTCGAGTGTGATCAGCAATACATTCGGCTTCATGTCATGCAGATTACTACTGAGATGAGTTTTAGCCTTGTGCTGCGGCTGTCTCGCAGGCTTGAGGCGATGCCTTGATGACTCGATTTTTCGCTTTAACCGGTGATTTATTGATGCCTTTGCGCCATGCATCTAAAAACTTCCAAGGCCAGATTTCGCCTTGCAGAACTTTGTATTCAGCTCGCGGACAAATTCGCGACATTCCGAGATGGGTGTGACACTTAGTAATTCGTGCGTTGCCCGACGAACCCATCACGCCAATCCATTGACCTGGCTCGACACGGTCACCATTCTTGACTTTGACCCGACCTAGGTGAGAAAAATAATATCGCACGCGATCGTCACCATGAAGTGTGATCGTCAGCCCGCCGCGGGTGCCTGGGGCATCGATCTCTTTTATCCATAAATCTTTTGTTTCAACATCAAACACGACGCCAGAAGTCGGGGCGAGAACTCGGGCGTAACAACCGTGTACATCTGTTGCTGGGTAGTTGAGATGGTCGCGCGAATAGGTAACCGGAACCTTCGAAAAGGGAAATACATATTTGAAATCACGTTTGTTGGCTGAGTCATCAGAACTCGCGCCTGCAGCAGAAGCAATGACCAAGAAACTCGCAATGACTGAGATGACTAGTCGGCGCAAGACGAATTGGCTACTTTTCTTTAGATAAAACTTCTGACGCGCGTTGCACGAGCAACTCGCGTTCATGATCAGATAGCGGGCGAGAGGTTCTGACATTGAGTTCGACCCGATCGCCATCGCCGGCGGCTTGAATATCGTCGACGAACAGCACCGTCGTCAGGCCTTTTGTTCCGGCAAGGTCGCGCATCGTATTCGACACTGTATTTGCACTTGCATTGCTCGGTGAAATGTTCATCTCAAGCTTTGTTATGACCGGCTCTTGGCTTAGGTTGCGAACACTTTCTAGAGCGCTATGGGGAATGTGTACGGTGCTAACGCCGTCACGAAGACGCGTTGTCACCATGCCAACATGTTCGACGAAACCGTGTATTGGTTTTTGCCAGCCGAGTTCGGCTTCGATTTCATCGCCGACGCCATAGCGATCTTCGAGCAACACCGCAAGACCAGTCAGATAATCATTGACGCGATGTTGACCACCGACGGCCAGACCCGCACCCAAGAAGCCGGCACTTGATAAAAAGAATGCAGCGTTCAGGTCGAGAATATTGAACACGGCGATCAGGGCGATGATCCATGCCCCGAGACTTATGAAGTGGTGCAGCATGCGAGTTGCGGCATCGATGCGTTGACGGCGACGATGCTCACTGCCTTCGGCTGTTTCTGCGCCGACTCGACGCACGCTGTTGCGCCACCAATTCGCGGCGTTGGCTGAGGTTCGGTCGGCGATGCGTCTGACTGTTGTGCGCAGAATCGCATAAGAAATTCTTGTAAAAATAAAACAGCCAACGACAACAAGAATTGCAATCACTGGTTTTGTGAGAAACCTTGTAATTCCTGTCTCTTCTTCTGCTTTTTCAGCCGTGATAAAAATGAAGCTGAGAGTTGTAAACATCTCTATCTAGTGTGCCTCACTTTTCTGCGGGCCACGCACCACTAAGGTTAAAAGCGTGAAACTAGCGAAAATTTCGGTGGGCTTGTTGCTTGTTGCTGTTGCTGGCTGCGGTGAACAATCAGCCTCGCAATATGCCACTGAAACTTCGGTTGTGGCAGAAGTGACAGAAACTTCAGAGCCTGAAGCGACAGACATGACGACCACAACCGAAACGACTGTCGAAACAACGACTACTACGACGACGACCACCACGTTGCCACCAACAACTACGACGACGGTTCTCGACACGCTGTGCGTGAAACTCACCCAGTGTCAGTTCGCAAACTTGGTGGGTGTCGACTTTTCGCGTCTGCAACTTGATTTTCAAAACTTCAGTGTGGCGAGTTTGAGTGGTGCAAATTTCACCGGGGCGAACTTAGAAAAATCGCTGTTTATTCGCGCTGATTTGTCGAATGTAAATTTTTCTGGCGCCAATCTCGCGGGCGTCGACTTCACGGCTGCGAACATGACGGGCGCGAACATGGAGGGCGCAAATTTGACCGATGCGATTTTTTGTGATGTCGATCTTAAGATTTTGACTGGCACGACGAGTTCACAACTCGGCAAAGTCAAAAAGTTCAAATCAAAAGGCAAGATTTACTGCCCGTAGGCAACTTGCAACATCTCTAATTTGAGGAATCTCTTATAGAGGTGTACCTTAGAAATACTTAGCTCAATGGGGGTCGAAATGAGTGTGGCTATACCGGGGTCGATCAACGACGTGAATGCGCAGTGGCTGGCTGAAGCCACAGGGTTCGACATTAAAACTTCAGACATCGGGATCATCGGTGTAGGAGTTGGTGTGGCGAGCGCGGTGTATCGCGCAAAACTAACCGGCAATAATTGCCCAGCGAGTGTGATCGTTAAAATGCCGGCGCTCGACGAAGCTGCAGTTTTTACTTCGTCAATTTTGCGAATGTACATTCGCGAAGTTCGCTTCTTCAAAACATTGGCCAAAGAATGTCCCGTGATTACCCCGAAATCGTATTATGGTGAGATCAACGAAGAGACAAGTCAGTTTGCAATGGTGCTCGAAGATCTTGCCGGTCATCGCATAATCGATCAAACAGTCGGCATCAAAATTGACGACGCGCGACGCGCGGTTGATGCGTTGGCAAAAATTCACGCCAAGTGGTGGGGCCGAGCAGATGCGTTGGCAGCCGACGGCACGACGATTCTGTTTAGCGACCCGATTTATCCAGCTATCTTGCCGATTGTTTTTGCCGAAGGCTGGGAAAAGGTCAAACGCGAACTAGACCTCACAGAGTCGATCCTCAAAGTTGGCGAGAAGTTTGGCGAAGCACTCGGCGGGTTGATGACTTCATTTATGGAAGGTGTTACGACGCTCGCTCATGGCGACTTTCGCGCCGACAACATGATGTTCACCAAAAATAACGAGTTCGTGTTGTATGACTTTCAGTTGATTGGCACAGGTTCAGGTGCTTATGACTTGGCATATTTTGTAACGCAAAGTTTGACCCCTGAAGATGCCAGCAAATATGAGCAAGAGTTGTTCGAGCGATGGCTTGAAGGTTTGCGTGCAAACGGTGTTACCGACATCGATCGCGATCAACTGTGGCTGCAGTATCGGGGCACCGCGCTGTTCTGTCTGGTTTACCCAGTTGTTGCAAGTCGGGGCATGGATTTAAACGAGCCGCGATCACGTGCCCTTGTAGAAACGATGAATTCTCGCTTCGAGCGAGCGTTTCACGAACTGGATCTTGCTAAATTGATTTAACAAATGGAATTGATACTTGTTCGGCACGGTCTGCCATTGCGCCGAGAAGTAGTTGAGGGCCCTGCCGACCCTGAACTTTCACCCGAAGGCCACGATCAGGCTGCTCGACTCGCTGACTATTTAGCATCTGAAAAAATTGCGGCTATTTATTCGAGTCCGATGAAACGAGCGTTGCAGACTGCCGAACCACTCGCACAGAAGACTGGCCTTCCAATCTCGATTGTCGACGATGTTGCCGAATATGACCGGCTATCGAACGAATATATTCCCATAGAAGAGCTGCGGGCAGCCAATGACGAGAAATGGCAGAAACTTTTGGCAGGCGAGTGGCAGTCTGACTCAGACACTCTTGAGAGTTTTCGCAATCGAGTGATCTCAAGCCTTGAGCAGTTGATTAGTCAGCATGCTTCACAACGCATAGTCGTAACTTGTCACGGCGGCGTGATCAACCAATATTTGGCGCACATTTTGGGCATCTCAACTGAGCGCGGGTTTTTTTATCCGCAATACACGTCAATTCATCGAGTGATTGCGGCACAAAACGGTTTGCGCTCAATCGGTTCGTTGAACGAAATCGCGCATTTGCGCTGAAAATTTTCGCTTAGCGGCGCAATAGCGGCGCGGTCAAGCAAGTTGGCCCACCGTCGCCTTTGACTGCGACATTTGCGCCGTTGAAGATGTGCACGGTTACGCCAGACTCGCGTAGTTTGCCCTCAATTTCTGGGTTTCCTGCGGCTAATACAACGACATCTGGTGCAACCGTCAGAATATTTGCACCTTGAGTGTGAACTTCTGTGTCGTTCACCGTGAGCCAAGTGATATTGCGTGATTTAAGAAACTCAAGCAAACGAATCGGCGCGAGTGGTTCATAGACGACTGCACGCGAATGACTGATCGGCGACAGCACCGACATCAAGTGCAACACGGCGTCGGGGCCTTGAAAGTGTGGTAGGTCGAAGGCTAGAACTTCAACATCAAACGGGGCGAGCATTTTTCTGATTTGCGCGATGCCTTCGCCGTTGGTGCGATAACCGTGACCAATTAATAAAGTTTTTGCGTCGAGCCAGACTTTGTCACCGCCGTCAGCGATTGCCGAGCCAGTGAGTTCACCCAAAATTGGCACACCGATGCGCTCGAGGTCTTGGCGAATTTGCGCCGGTTCTGGTTGGCGTACGCGTTTGCCCATTTGCAACAAGATTGCGCCGTGTGGCGTCATGATCATCGGGTCATGCATATAAACCGCGTCGACCAAACCATCGACAGCACCGGCAATGTGCACCGTGCAGCCAAGTTTTTCAAGCAACTGCACGAATTCGTTGTGTTCGCGCACGAGTGAGTCGCGGTCTGGCTCGCGCCACTGGGCATCGGCCACGAAACTGCCGACAGTTGTTGGCGTGCGCACCAGCACATGTTCAAGTTTTGAAACCATATCTGGCGTGCCCCACATAGGTTCTCACGCTACGCCAGAATTGTTAGCCTAAGGTTTTATGACTAATGCTTCAGTTTTAAGAAACTCAAGCAATCCGTTTTTGTCTGGCAACTTGGCGCCTGTTGATGTTGAAACAACTGCGTTTGATTTGCATGTAACGGGCAAATTGCCAGATGAGTTGACGGGTCGTTATTTGCGCAATGGGCCTAATCCGATTGGTCAAGTCAACCCCGATTCGTATCACTGGTTTTTGGGTTCGGGCATGGTGCACGGAATTCGAATTAACGACGGCAAAGCCGAGTGGTATCGCAATCGTTGGGTGCGTGATCGCAAGGTTGCAAAGAATTTGGGTGAACAGGCACCGCCGTCGGATTGGCCAGCTAATCATGTGCAGTTTGCGTCGAACACAAACGTGATCGGCCATGCCGGTGCGACTTGGGCACTTGTCGAAGGTGGTTCGCCGCCGATCGAAATGAATTACGAACTTGAAACTGTTCGTGTTTCAAATTTTGCGAGCACATTGCCGCAGGCTTTTTCTGCGCACCCGAAGCGTGACCCGCGCACGGGTGAATTGCATGTGATGGCTTATTGGTGGGGCTGGGGCAATCAAGTGCAATATCTCGTTGTTGGCGTCGACGGCAAAGTGCGACGAACGGTTGATATTGCGTTGCCGGGTGGCCCGATGATGCACGATTGTGCGATTACCGAAAAATATGTATTGATTTTTGATTTGCCATGTTTGTTTAATCTCAAGTCTGCAATGTCGGGCAACTCGTTTCCATATATTTGGAGTGCGGATTACACGGCGCGTGTTGGTTTGCTTCCGCGCGAAGGCGTGGCAACTGACATTAAATGGATTGAAATAAACAGTTGCTATATCTTCCATTCGCTGAATGCTTACGATGCGCCAGACGGCACCGTGGTTCTAGACGCGGCGCGTCACGAAAAAATGTTTGATGTTGAGCAACGCGGACCAAATGAGGGATTTCCGACCCTGGATCGTTGGGTGCTCAACCCACAGACGGGCAAAGCAACAGAGCAGCGACTAGATGATCGACCACAAGAGTTGCCGCGAATGAACGAGTCGCTACTTGGCCTCAAAAATGATTTCGGTTACTTTGCGGGCATTTCAGATGTATTCAGACAAGCAGACTTGATCAAACAAGATCTCGCAAAGAAAACAACCGAGGTTCGTCATGACGGCGCGAATTTTGGCTACGGCGAGCCGGTGTTTATCGCGCGTGAAAACTCAAAGTCTGAAGACGACGGTTACGTAATGGCTTTGCGCCATAACACTGAAACTGATCTGTCAGATCTCGTCGTGCTGAACGCGCAAGATTTTTGTGGCGAACCCGTTGCAGTCGTGAGTTTGCCTGCTCGCGTGCCAAACGGCTTTCACGGCAATTGGATCGCCGACTAAAAATTGAGTTTTAGGCCCGGGCGCGGCCAGGTCATAGACACGAGTTTGCCGAGACCTGAGAGCGTGATGTATGCAGTTCGCAACTCAGGGCCACCAAAGCAGATATTTGTCGTGATCGGATCACCAGTTGCAATGTGCTCGAGAATTTCGCCGTCGGGTGAAATCACGGTTATGCCACCATTCATCAATGTCGCAACACAGACATTGCCGTCACCGTCGACTGCGAGCGAGTCGAGGTATTGCAGTCCTGGTAAACCAGCCAGACAGTTGCGTGGATCTCGAGAGCTGAATTTCTCGACCTCGCCCTCACCAGTAATTTTCGCCTTGAAAACGCGACCATTAAATGTTTCTGCCCAGTAAAGCGTTTGGCCATCGGGTGAAAGACCAATGCCATTTGGTGCTTGACATGGAAAAATGACCTCGCGGATCATCGAGCCATCGGTCTTGGCGTAATAGATGCCCGTCAAATCAAAGACACGACCGTGACGAATGCCGTGTTCTGTGAACCACATGCCGCCATGAGCGTCAAAAACGATGTCGTTTGGTCCGCGCAACTCGTGACCATTGCAATGCGTGTAGAGGTCGGTGACTTCACCAGAATCTAAATCAACTCGCTGAATTCGTCCGCCAATGTATAGGTCGGGGTCGAATGGCCCAGGGTATGTGATGCCGTTGTAAATTTGTTTCGAAAATGACCCACCGTTATTGCACAAGTAGAGCGCGCCATCTGGGCCGAGCGCAAGACCATTTGGTCCACCGGCAATTTCGGCGACAGTTTGTTTTGTCAAGTCAGGCATAATTCGAGTGATGCAGCGACTCATCATCTCGACTACGACGACGCTGCCGTCGGGCAGTGCCACTGGCCCCTCAGGAAAACTCAGTTCATTGGCAACTTCGACAAAATTCGTCATTTTGACTCACTTCCAAAATCGATGTTACTTCAGAGTTGGTAGTTGGGGGACGGCGGCGATCAGTTCTCGGGTGAACTGATGTTGTGGATTGCCGAACACACTTTGTGTCGCGCCTGATTCGATGATTCTGCCATGTTGCATCACGGCAACTTTGTCGCAAAGTTGGGCGACGACACTCAAGTCGTGCGAGATAAGCACGAGTGTCAGACCGAGTTGGTTTATCAATCGGTTGATTAGTTGAAGCACTTCTTCGCGTACCAAGACATCGAGCGCGCTGACTGGTTCGTCTGCGACCAAAACCGAAGGTTGAGCCGCGAGTGCTCGCGCGATCGCCACGCGTTGCCGTTGACCACCAGATAATTCGTGGGGATACCGGGATCGAATCACAAGATCGAGTTCAACTTGTTGCAGAACTTCGTCAATTCTGGCTTGGTGATTTTGACTAAAGTTCAAGCACTCAAGTGGTTCGAGAATTATCTGCTCGACGGCCATTCGTGGGTCAAGCGAACTGCGGGGATCCTGAAAAATTATTTGTACCTGACGCCGAAAATCAGCCATATCTGCGCCTTGCAGTTTTTGACCCATGAAATTCACTGAGCCACTCGTGGGTTGATCGAGACGCAACAGCAATTTAGCAAGGGTTGTTTTACCCGAACCAGATTCACCGACAATGCCGAGTCGATCACCAGCGTTGATTGAAATGTTGACATCAACCACTGCATGGCGCAATTGTTGTTTTGCCGTCACCGAAGCACGCGGCAACTTGAAATCTCGACCAAGCGAGTGAGTTTCAAGAATTGGTGTGTTCATGAGGTGGCCTTAGTCGTGAAAGTTGTGAATCTGTTCTGTGTCGCCCTGGCCAGATCGACAAGCCTTTTTGAATATTCGTGTTGCGGCTGATCGAAGAGCGCCGACATTGACGCTTGTTCAACGCAGTTGCCACTTTGCATCACGGCGATGGTTTCAACCATGGTTGAGACGACTGGTAGGTCGTGTGAGATGAAAATCAACGCCGTGCTGTGTTGTTTGACGAGTTCGTTAATCGTCTGCAAAACTTCTCTTTGGACGGTCACATCAAGAGCAGTTGTCGGCTCATCAACGATCAACAGTTTTGGGTTGCAGGCGATAGCGATCGCCAACCCGACCCGTTGGCGTTGACCACCAGAAAGTTGATGTGGGTATGCACGAACCGTTTGTTCGGGGTCGGGGAGCCCAACTGATGCGCATAATTCGATTGCTCGCGCCAGGCGCTCGCGTGCCGAGAGCCGATTGTGATTTCTGAGCGGTTGGGTAATTTGCTTGCCGACACGCATCAAAGGATTTAAGGCCGTAAGCGGTTCTTGAAATACCATCGAAACTTTGCTGCCACGAAAAGCCGACATTTGTTTGTCGCCGAGCGACAATAATTCTTCGCCGTCGAGACGAATGCTGCCCGAAAACGATGCCGAGTCAGGCAACAGACCGATGATCGCAAGTGCGATCATCGTTTTACCAGAACCAGATTCGCCGATTACGCCGAAGCGGTCGCCGGCGGCCAAATCAAACGAGAGATTGTTGACGACAGTCTTGTCGCCGAATTTGATCGTGAGTTTGTTGACCTCGAGAAACTTCACGACCGACTCTTTCTGAGTGTGGGGTCGAGCGATTCACGAAGTCCGTCGCCAAGCAGATTGAAGCCCAACACGGTGACGATGATTGCTAGCCCTGGCCACAGCGCAACAATCGGATCAATAATCAAATATTGTTGCGAAGACGCGAGCATTCGTCCCCACGAAGGTGCTGGCGGGGTGGTGCCTAATCCCAAATAAGAAAGCGTAGATTCGGCCAAGATGGCGATTGCCGCAGCGCCAGACGCTTGAACAAATAACGAAGCACGAATGTTCGGCAAAATATGACGGAGAACGATTCGAGTTTTGCTGCTGTTGCACGCTCGGGCGGCGACAACATAATCAGAGTTAAGGATCACGGTCACTTCGCGTCTCGTAACTTGGGCGACGGCGGCTGAAGTGGCAACGCCGATGGCAATCACGGCAGTGAATGTCGAAGGCCCGTAGATGGCGGCCAAAACGATCGCAAACAACACCGCCGGGAGCGCCAAAACTATGTCGATTGCGTAGATCGCAGCTCGACCCACGCGTTTTGGCAGCAATGCTGTGCTGATGCCAGCGGTTACGCCCAAGGCCATCGTGATTATCACAACGAGAAATGCTGTGATCAGGGTCGTGCGTGAACCGACCAACAAATTGCTCAAGACATCACGCCCCAAGACATC
>JAQCDY010000117.1 GCA_027729785.1 Actinomycetota bacterium
GAACTGATGCCCGCCGCGCTTGAGTTTGCGAAATCAACTTTGGCGCTTAATGCCGCTGCCCACGCGGCGAGCAAGCAACGTTTGAGAGGCGAAGCAATTGCATCGATTCGTGGATGCTGGACCAAAGATTCAGCCGACTGGAAGAAACTTTTCTTAGCTAGTTAGTGGGGCAGTTAGTTAACTAGTTATCTTTTGCCCGACATTTCGGGCAAAGAATCTTTGGTGATTTGTCGGCGCAGTCTTGGCAGACCAAAAATTGACAACGACACTCTAAATTGGCGCAGTCAAAAAACTGATTCGTACTCGATTGGCAATGATCACATTTGCCGAGAACTTTGGCGTGATCACTGAAGTCGACTTTTAGTCGCTTGTCAAAAACATAAAGCGAACCCTCCCACAGTGAATCATCGCCGAACTCTTCGCCGTAGCGCACGATGCCACCGTCGATTTGATAAACCTCTTTGAACCCGCGATTTTTCATGAGTAACGACAGAACTTCGCAGCGAATGCCACCCGTGCAGTAGGTGACGATTGGTTTTTCTTTGAGATGGTCGTACTTTCCGCTTTCAAGTTCGCCAACAAAGTCGGGCGTTGTCATCGCATCTGAAACTATGGCGTTTTTGAATTTGCCAATGCGCGCCTCATGGGCACTGCGGCCATCGAAGAAAATCACGTCGTTGCCGCGGTCGGAGACGAGTTTGTCGACTTCGGCTGGTTTGAGATGAACGCCGCCACCGACAATACCGCTCTTGTCGACGACGATTTCTTCGGGTACACCGAAAGTCACGATCTCATCGCGAGCTCGAATTTCAAGTCGTGGAAACTCGTCGCCCTGACCCTCTGACCATTTGAAGTCGACTTCTTTGAACGGTGCGAACTCTTTCGTGGCGCGAACATATTTTTTTACGTTCGTCATTAGTCCGCCGACGGTGCCGTTGATGCCGTGCTTAGAGATAATTATGCGACCCTTGAGATTGAACCGCTCGCAGAGTGCGCGCTGCCAGAGTCGAATCGCCTCGGGGTCGGCAATCGGCGCAAACTTATAAAACAGCACAATTTTTGAAGGTTCTATAGATGTAATTTTATGCGGGACCGCACTCAGAACTATCGGCATAGCCTATTTATCCATGGAAATCATGCAGTCGCAGAAACTGGCCAATGTCTTGTATGACATTCGTGGCCCAGTGCTTGAAGAAGCAAAGCGACTCGAGGCGCAAGGTCACCGCATAATCAAACTAAATATCGGCAACCCGCAACCGTTTGGTTTTGAAACTCCGCCAGAGGTTTTGGTCGAAGTGGTTCGCAATCTTCCGACATCGCAGGGATATTCAGATTCGCAAGGCATTTTGTCGGCGCGAACCGCAGTTGTGCAAAATTATCAAGAGCGTGGCATCGACATAACCGATGTTGATGATGTTTGGCTGGGTAACGGCGTAAGTGAGTTAATTCAAATTGCGCTGAATGCGTTGCTGGACGAGGGCGACGAAGTTTTGATTCCGGCGCCTGATTATCCGTTGTGGACAGCGGCCACAAGTCTCTCGGGCGGTAAACCAGTGCATTATTTGTGCGACGAAACAAATGGCTGGATGCCGATGATCGAAGATATTCGCGCCAAACTCACCGAGCGCACGAAAGCCATCGTTGTGATCAACCCGAACAATCCGACTGGCGCCGTCTATAGCCCCGAAATTTTGCGCGAGATCGCCGATCTTGCCGCCGAACGCGGATTGATCGTGATGGCTGACGAGATTTACGACAAGATTCTTTATGACGACGCAGTGCACACGACATTTGCGGCGATCGCACCTGATGTTTTCACGCTGACTTTCAATGGTTTATCTAAGGCATATCGCCTTGCCGGTTTTCGCGCCGCATGGATGCTGATGACCGGCCCGCGCAAACACGCGACAAGCTATATCGAAGGCATCAATATGTTGACCAACATGCGGTTGTGTGCCAACGTGCCGGCGCAACATGCGATTCAAACTGCATTGGGCGGTCGCCAAAGTGTTCGCGACTTAGTTTTGCCTGGTGGTCGGTTGCTCGAACAACGTGACGCAGCAGTAACGGCACTCGAAAACATCAAGGGCATTTCGTGCGTCAAACCCAGGGGTGCGCTTTATGTGTTTCCGAAACTTGACCCAAGTGTTTACCCGATTGCCGACGACCGAAAGTTTGTGCTCGATTTTTTGCGTGCCGAACATGTACTAGTCGTTCAGGGCACGGGGTTTAACTGGCCGACGACAGACCACTTGCGCATCGTGACTTTGCCGCATGCGAAAGACTTGACTGAAGCAATCGGCCGACTTGGCAACTTCTTGTCGTCTTACGACCCCGCCAAAAAATAATTATCGGGCGATAGCTAGCGGGCGTAGGTAACGCCGCCGTCGACGATGATTGTTGAGCCGACGACATAATCGCCAGCACGCGAGGCCAAGTAAATCGCAGCACCTGCCATGTCTTCGGGCGTGCCGACGCGCTTTGCCGGTATTTGTGAAGCAACCATTTCGCCGTGATCGCGAGCGATCTTGTTCATCTCTGAGGCAAACGCACCAGGCGCAATCGCCGTGACGACGATGTCGTCTTGAATCAAACGCAATGCCATGCGCTTGGTCATGTGAATTAAACCAGCCTTGCTCGCTGCATATGGATAAGTTTCCAACTCGTTGACCGAGATGCCATCGATTGATGCAATGTTGATCACTTTCGCCAAATGGTTGTTCTTAGTTGCCGCCGCGCGCAATTGTGGTGCGAGGGCCTGGGTCAAAAAGAATGGTGTCTTCATGTTTAGGTCGACTGTTTTATCCCAGCCCGACTCGGGAAAAGAATCAAACTCCGCCATCCAGGCGGCGCCAGCGTTGTTGACCAAAATATCGATCGATGTTTCGCACTTGGCGATTTCGGCGGCGAAAGAAGTGATGCCAGCCAGTGTCGACAGATCACTAGGTATCGAAATGCATTCACCAAATTGCGAAAGTTCTTTGGCTGCTGCATCGCACTGGGCAGCTTTGCGTGCGGTGATATAGACGCGCGAGCAACCGTGCTCTAAGAAGCCCTGCACGATCATCGCACCGATGCCGCGTGATCCGCCAGTAACAATTGCCACGCGATTCTTCAACGAGAAAAGATCTTTCATCGCCTTAACTATAGAGATTGTTCGCTTTGCGCCTTGTATTGAAGTCAAGTTTTCTGGCTTGAATTCGTGTCAGGTTGTAGGGGTA
>JAQCDY010000118.1 GCA_027729785.1 Actinomycetota bacterium
CGACATCGTGCTGTCGATAGGTGCGCAGCCACTCGCGCCAAGGTCGGTTGATCGCATCCACAGAAGTCAGGCAATAGTCGAACACCAGCACCGAACCTCGCTGCAATAGATTCAACGAACTCTCCAACCATTGCGATGCCCGACGCTGAATGGATACTCGCGCCCCATGCTGGGCACGTTGCGGTAACCACGCAGGAACATCCTCGACTTGTCGCAAAATCTCGACGAAAGTTTCGTTCTGCTCGGCGACGAATGCTTCCTGCCAAAAACCGTCGAATACAAACAACCGAAACGGCAAATTATCCAACAACTCGTTGGCAATGATCACGCCAACGATCGGCTCACCGGGCATAGTTTGTTGCGAGATCACATCTGACGAATGTTGCGAGCGCTGCACTGTTGAAACTTCTACCGCAACATACGACAGTGCATCTCGACAATCGATTTCAGCACCGAGAATGCTTCGAGCCAAGGTGCCTGGTCCTGCACCGGCTTCAACGACCAAAAATTTTTCTGGACGACCAAGTTTTTGCCATTGCGTGTCAATCGCCCGGGCAACCACCGCACCAAACAACGGTCCTACTTCGGGCGAGGTGATGAAATCGCCGCGTCGCCCTGCCTGACCGACGGTCGTGTAGAAACCATTCGGCGAATACAAAGCCAACGCCATGAACTCTTCGAACGAGATTGCACCACCAGCCGCTGCGATGGCGGCAGATATTTGCTTATCGAGTGATTGCACCGGCGATTTCAGCCAAATCAGCGAAATGCAAACCGACGCCTGGCAGAATTCCAAACAACAGAGTTGCTCCTGCGGTAATCGCGAGCCCCAAACGCAAACTGCCTGGTACAGAAATTTTGGTGACGTCACCATCGGGCACTGGTCGCATCCAAATTTCGCGCATCACGTTGCCGTAGTAGCCAAAAGCAATCACCGAGTTGACCGCGCCGACAAGCGCCAACGCATAACCCCAATTCGACTGCGACTGAATCAACGATTGGAAAGCGACAAACTTCGCGATCCATCCACCAAGTGGCGGGATGCCAGCCAAGGACGCCAAGAAGATAGTCATCAATACCCCCAGCGTCGGGGCATACGAAAAGAGGCCGCCATAACTAGAAATCTCGCCGCTGCGAGTTTTATTTGAGACAGCAAGAATAATTGCAAAAACTCCGAGGTTGGTTGCGGCATAAACGATCATGTACAGCACGACTGCTCGAAGCGCTGTTGTGCCAGAACCCGATAGACCCGCCACGGCGAGTGGCATCAACACAAAACCACCTTGACTAATCGACGAATAAGCGATCATCCGCACGATGTTGTGTTGCTTGAGTGCCAACACATTGCCAACAGTCATTGTTAATGCTGAGAGCACCCAGATGAGCGGCTGCCAAATGTCTTGCGAAAGAGGAAACGCCGTGTAAATCAACACGACCAGTGCAACAAAGCCGGCTGCCTTTGACGCGACAGATAAAAATGCCGTGACTGGTGTTGGCGCACCCTCGTAGGTGTCTGGCGCCCATGTGTGAAACGGAACGGCCGAAACTTTGAACGCGAAACCAACAATTACAAACACAACTGCCAATGCGTGAACCGCCGAGAACTCGCCCGTCGCGGTGACTTTAGCGCCGATGTCGGTCAACAGAGTCGAGTTTGCAACGCCGTACATCAACGACATGCCGTAAAGCATCACCGCAGAGGCAAAAACACCGAGCATGAAATATTTGACGCCAGCCTCGTTGCTTTTCGGGTCGCGTTTGCGCCACGCTGCCAACATGTATGCCGGTATCGACAAGAACTCGAGTGCCACGAAGATACTCACAAGATCGCGTGACGACGCCATCATCAACATGCCGAGCAAACTCGTCAGCAACAAAAACCAATACTCACCGCGCCAATATTCGCCCTGCTCGATATGCGAACTTGAGAGCAAGACGACAACATAGCCAGCCAATAAGAACAAGGCCTTGATCACGAGGCTGAAGTTGTCGACGACATATCTTCCGTCAAACATTGATCGCACCGAAGTTTCGGATAATCCCAGCATCAGCACGGGCACCATCGCCGCGAGCAAAGTGAAGGACGAAATAACTGAAAGCAGCCACTTTTTGCGTTCGTCAATAAACAAATCAACAAGCAACACGATGCACAAACCGCCGGCCAGCACCAGTTCTGGGGCGAGACCGAAATAATCAATCGTCGGCGCAACCCATTGCGCAGCGAGGATGTTCAGATACTGCAACTTATCCCCCGAAGGCGCTCAATGTTGCTTGCACTGCAGGGTCAAGCACGCTGAACAGCAAGTTCGGCAAGATACCGAGCACAAGAATGCCGAGCAACAATGGTGTCCAGGCGATCCACTCGAAGGTTGTTACATCATGCAATTCGTCATTGCTTGAATGCCCGTGACTTGAGCTGTCTTTTGCCGTACCAAAAGCAATGCGTTGAAACATCCACAACAAATATCCGGCGGCCAGCACGGTACCGAGCGCGGCAATCACCATGAATACTCTGAACACAGTTTGATTAAGGCCTTCAGCCGGGTTGTATGCCGAAAGAATTGCCGGGAACTCGCCCCAGAAACCTGCCAAGCCCGGCAAACCAAGCGAAGCCATCGCACAAAAACCAAAGATCCAACCCAGACGTGGCATCGTCGTGAGCATGCCACCAAGTTTTGAAATCTCAAGAGTGTGATAGCGCTCTTTGACGCTGCCGGCGATGAAGAACAACATGCCGGTGATCAACCCGTGCGCCACCATGCCGAACATCGCCGCGTTGACGCCGAAACTTGTCAGAGTTGAAATGCCGAGCATCACAAAACCCATGTGCGCAACAGATGAAAAAGCGATCAAGCGCTTCATGTCGGTTTGTGCGAGACAACCGAGTGCGCCATAAATAATGCCGATCACGGCGAGACCACCGATGTACGGCGCCCACTCGCGTGCGGCATCTGGCAACACCGGCAAAGCGATTCGTACGAAACCATAGGTGCCGAGTTTGAGCAAAATTGCCGCCAAAATTACCGAACCTTGAGTTGGTGCTTGCGTGTGGGCGTCTGGCAACCAAGTATGAAATGGAAACATTGGCACTTTCACCGCGAACCCGACGAACATTCCGGCGAAGATCCAGATCTGAACA
>JAQCDY010000119.1 GCA_027729785.1 Actinomycetota bacterium
AAGTTGTCGAGCGACTGCCAAGTCGTCTGCGGTGTCGATATCGACCGCGAGACTCTGATCATCGACAACGCGCACTGATAATCCACATTTTTTTGCCATTACTTGATGGGCCTGAAAACTGTTCTTGCCGTAACAGAATTCGAAGTCGAAATTCGTCGGCAAAACCATGACATTGGTGCCGTCTTTGTGGCGATCGGGCACGAGGGTGACAGAGGATTTGTAAGTTTCGACACTTTCGGAGTCGATCAAATGGGTGAAACCGGTGGCCAGAGGTAGATCACTGTGGCTGACGATTGCTAGTTGCTTGTTATGGGTGCGTGCGAAGTCGACGCCAGCACGAACGGCCGCATTCAGGCCAACTTCTGGTTGCCAGACAACTTTCGCTTTGTGATCACGAGCCCACTGCGCGACATCTGGATCGTCGCAGACGACGAACACGTCAAAATTGAAGGCGGCATTGATCACCCGATCGGCGCAATATTTTGCCAACACGATTCGCTCCGCTGGAGTCAGCAAATCAGAAAGTCGCTCTTTGGCATGATGAAATGCTTTGACCGGAATCACGACACCGATCGTTGAAAAGTCTGGTGCGGACCGCTGAGAAGGCACCTGCGAAGCCTACGGTTATGAATACGGCACAAATGCTTTGCCCGCATACGATTAGCGACGTGGAAAGGCATTTGGCTGTTGTTGGCGCTGGTTCGTGGGGCACCACGGTTGCCAATGCCGTGGCGAAAAATCAGTCGACAATGTTGTGGTCACGGCGAAGTGAGTTGGCCGAACAGATTTCAACGCGGCACGAAAATGCCGACTATTTGCGGGGCGTGCGATTGGTCGAAAGTTTGCGCTGTTCTTCGGTGCTGGGCGAAGTCGTGACCGGTGCTTCCGTCGTGATGATGGCGGTGCCGTCGAATGGTTTTCGTGATGTAGCGACGCAAGTTGCAAAGTATGTCGACTCGCAAGTGCCGATTGTGAGTTTGGCAAAAGGTCTTGAGCGAGATTCGTTGTTGCGAATGACCGAAATTATTCAAAAACTGATGCCGCGGAACCCAGTAGCAGTGTTGACCGGGCCGAACTTGGCGAACGAGATTTTGGCGGGGCAACCAGCGGCGACTGTTGTCGCGTGTCGTGATCAGCAAATCGCCAAACAGATCCAAAAAATTATTTCGCTGCCGACGTTGCGGGTCTACACGAACGAAGACGTCATTGGTTGCGAAATTGCGGGCGTCATAAAAAATGTGATCGCGATTGCTGCTGGCATTGTCGAAGGCATGGGCTTTGGGGATAATTCGAAAGCGACACTAATTACTCGCGGACTGGTCGAGATGTCGCGTCTCGGCGTTGCGTTGGGGGCGAACCAGAACACCTTTATGGGGCTTGCTGGTTTGGGCGATGTTGTTGCGACGTGCGCGTCAGCAAAGAGTCGCAATACGGCAGTCGGCGTGCGATTGGGTCGGGGTGAGTCAATTTCGGCGATAACCGGTTCGATGTCGATGGTTGCCGAAGGTGTGCGCTCGTCGCTGTCGGTGTTGCAACTTGCGCAGCGATGCAAAGTTGAGATGCCGATTACCGAACAGGTTGCTGCAGTGTGCGAGGGCAAGACGAATGCCAAAGATGCGTTGGTGCAGTTGATGGCGCGGGCGACTAAATCTGAGGCCGACTGATGCGTGCAATTGGCGTGCGTGGGGCTGCATGGATGGGCGGCGTAAACGCATGGGGTGATGTGTTCGTGGACGGTCAACAGCGTTTGTGTTGGTTTGTCGCCGCCGACGATCGGTGGTATCGACCGTCGCGTGAGACAACGGTGCGTCAGCGTGAGATTTCTGGTGTGCCCGTGATCGAAACACGAATCAAAGTGCCAGGCGGTGATGCCGTGCAGCGTGTTTATGGGGTTGCCAATTTTGGTGGCGCGATAGTTGTTGAAATTTATAACGACTCGTCGTTGCCGTTTGCTGTGGCGTTCGATCGCAGTGATATCGCCTCGATGCGTGCGCCAAGCCCGACTGGTGTGCAAGGCATTGATCTGCCTGAGGGCAGTGTCGTGTTTCCGGTTGGGCATCATGCAACAATGCGTGCGGCGATTTTGATTAACGGTGACTCGCGGCAAATTTCTGCTGGAGAACTCGAGGCACTACCAAGTTTTGAGCAAGTCGAGCGAGGTTGGCTTGGTGCACTGCAAGTTGCGAGCCGAATTGATGTGCCCGAGGCGTCGTGGTCGACAATTTTGACATCACAGCGTTGCAAACTCATGTTGTCGCCACCTATTGAGACAGATGATCAAGTTGATCTGATTTTGGATCGTGCCGAACGGGTGCGACTCGGCGACAAAGCCGGGCAATGGGTCAGCGAAGTGGCTATCGCGACCGAGCAAATCATCAAGCAGTGCGTCAAGGATTCGATGATTTCGTGGTTTGCGCAGCGTGCAATTTTGGCTGCGGGCATGTTGTTGCATCGCGCCGGTGAGTCTCGGGGCGAGCAAGATATCGCCCATGCGTGGTCGCGTTTAGCCGAGGCTACAAAGATCAACGCGAGCGCTGACGGTACCGACAAAACTGTCGCGTCTATTGCTGAGCCTCTCGGCAGTGTGCGCCAGATTGCGTGGGTCGAATCTCAATTGGTGGCAATGCGTCGTGACGGCGTGATTGAAATCTGCCCGCGTGGCATCGATTCGGCGTGGCTCGGTGTCAACTTTGAATGCCACAAACTTTTGGCGACACCCGAGCATTCGATTTCGTATGCGGTGCGCTGGCACGGGGACAAGCCGGCTCTGTTGTGGGAGATCGATGGACCCGTTGGCGCGCGCGTTATGGCGAGTGCCATAGATAGTTCGTTTGGTAGCACTGACATGCGAGGTGAAACTTTGCTCAATGGTTTCGCTCAAGACCGATCAGCGCTCTTGAAATAGGCTGAGGATTATGAGCACTAGTAGTACGTCGCCTAGTACGTCGCCTAGTACGTCGCCGCTCAAACTTACTGAGTGGACATCATGCGGCGGTTGCGCCGCCAAGTGGGGCGCGAACTTGCTCAAAGATCTGGTTAATGAGTTGGCAACTGATGCGCA
>JAQCDY010000120.1 GCA_027729785.1 Actinomycetota bacterium
GAAAGCGAGTGGAAACCCGACAAAGAAAAACGCAACAAAGCCCAAACCGAACACTGCGAAGTTCGTGCTGACCACGTGTGCGGCGTGTTTTGCGCGGCAGAACCCCGTTTCGACCAATGCAAAACCCGCCTGCATGAAGATAACCAATGCGGCACCGATCACCACCCACAACAGTGATATCTGCGCACCTAGAACCGTTACATCTGAATTCATGATTCCCCATTTCTCGTGACTGAACAATCGAACAAACTACGCTCAAAGAACGTGTGCACAACGCTGTGACTGCCCGAAAAGATATACCCCCAATGTTTCGTGAGTGTCTGAGAATTGTTTCGGGAGTATGGCTTTTTCGTAATTCAATTAACTTTTTGTATATCCTCACGAATTAGGATGTAATCATGACAATTGAAGCAACCAAGACGCAGGCCTATTTAGACGACCGAGCCCACGTTTTTCATTCGTGGTCAGCACAAGGCACACTAAACCCAACCGAGATCGCCGGTGGCGAAGGTTCATATTTTTGGGATTCAAGCGGCAAAAAATATCTTGACTTCACGAGTCAGTTGGTAAACCTAAATATTGGGCACCAACATCCAAAGCTTGTGGCTGCGATTCAAGAGAGTGCCGGCAAACTTTGCACAGTTGCGCCTCCATTTGTAAATGCGTCGCGAAGCGAAGCCGCTCGACTGATCACCGAACTTGCGCCGGGCGATTTGAACATGGTGTTCTTTACCAACGGCGGTGCCGAGGCTGCCGAATACGCCACACGAATGGCGAAACTTCACACTGGTCGCCACAAAGTTCTCACTGCATATCGTTCGTATCACGGTTCAACTGCGGGTGCAATTGCTTTGACGGGTGACCCACGTCGTTGGCCAAACGAAACTGGCGCCTCGGGTGCCGTCAAGTTCTGGGGTCCTTATCCATATCGTTCGGCTTTTCATTCGACAAGCGACGCACAAGAATGTCAGCGCGCACTCGAGCATCTCGAAAGCGTGTTGATGGTCGAAGGACCTCACACTGTTGCGATGATCGCCCTCGAAACAGTCGTCGGCACGAACGGAATCTTGGTTCCGCCAGATGGTTATCTGCAGGGCGTGCGCGAGATTTGCAATAAGCACGGCATCGTCATGATGTGTGACGAGGTGATGGCTGGTTTCGGTCGTTGCGGTGAGTGGTTCGCCGTCAATAAATGGAATGTCACACCAGACCTGATTTGCTTTGCCAAAGGTGTCAACTCTGGATACATACCACTCGGTGGCGTGGTCATCAGCCAAAAAATTGCCGACACATTTAAAGACCGTGTGTTTCCTGGTGGCCTTACATATAGCGGTCACCCACTCGCATGCGCGGCTGCCGTTGCGTCAATCAATATCTTCAAACAAGAAAAAATTGTCGAGCACGCACGAATGCTCGGCAAAGATGTGATCGGTCCGGCACTCGAGAAAATCAAAGCAAAGCATCCAAGCGTTGGAGATGTGCGTGGCCTTGGTGTGTTCTGGGCAATTGAACTCGTGAAGAACCGCGAAACTCGTGAGCCATACGTACCGTTCAATGCATCTGGCCCTGATGCCAAGCCGATGATGGATCTGATCGTGGCCTGCAAAGAGCGCAACCTCTGGCCATTCACACACTTCAATCGCATCCATGTTGTACCACCGTGCAACACTCCGGTTGAAGACGTCAAAGTTGGTCTCGCGATAATCGACGAAGTCCTCGACATCGCTGACAAGCATTACCAGAACTAATCCCAGTTTCTTTGCGATTGTTTTGTGCGAATCGTCTCTTTGCTACCCAGCGCCACCGAAATAATCGGTGAACTCGGGTTGGTCGACAGCCTCGTCGGACGATCTTGCGAGTGCAATTGGCCACCGTCAACCGCAAGAGCCAAAATTGTTTCGTTAAGTCGGGTCGACTCAATACAATTTTCGGGTGCGCAAATTGATGCTCAAGTTCGTAGCGCGATGCACAACGGCGAAGAACTTTATGCAATTGATGAGACTGTGCTCCGACAATTAGCACCAGATGTGATCATCACCCAAGATTTATGCCGAGTGTGCGCAGTCTCAAGTGACAACGTTTGTGATGTTGGGGCAAAAGTTATCTCGCTTGATCCACACACGATCAACGAGGTTGCGCAGTCTGTCATTTCTCTGGGCGACGCGCTTGGCGTTGCAGAGAAAGGCAAGCAAGTTGCGAATCATATGCTTGAGCGCATCGAAAAAGTGCGTCGCGCAGTCGCTGGACGAAAACGACCACGAGTGTTCATCGCCGAATGGCTCGATCCTCCATTTGCGAGCGGACACTGGATACCCGAAATGGTTGATGCCGCCGGAGGTATCGAAGTTCTCGGCAAACCTGGCGTGCCATCTGTGACAACAAGTTGGCAAAGAGTGCGCGATGCTCGGCCTGAGATCGTCATTTTTGCGCCGTGTGGTTTCGACGAAGTTCGAGCGGCAAAAGAAGCTGCTGCTCTAGTTGACCAGTTCGACCCCAATTGGCAAACAGCCTGTGTCAACGCTGACAGATTTTTCGCCAGACCAGCGCCGTCGATCGCCGACGGCGTGGAACAACTCGCAAAGATTTTTCACGGGATCGAAATTGACTGAGCATGCCTGAGAAGGAAAAAATCACCGTGCTGGCAGATCGACCATTAAATTTGCCGAGCGCGAACAGGCTCGACCCAGAAAACAGAAATTATGCGAAGATAATCGCGGCGCACGACGAGGCAATGTCCAAAAATCTGGACGGATATATCGACCCGGTCAACTCACTTTTCGTGCTCACTGCGCCGTGGCTAAAAGACCGTGGCTTTTGCTGCGAAAACAATTGCCGCCACTGCCCCTACTGCGAATAGCTAAATGCGCAGCAATATCGGGGCAAACAAAAGGCGGGCCGCCGAAGCGACCCGCCCGTTTGTAATTCTTAACTAATTACTGAACTTAGTTGCCACCTTCAAGTAGTTCAACAGTTTCTGGCATGTAAGCCGAACCTGTTGTGTCT
>JAQCDY010000017.1 GCA_027729785.1 Actinomycetota bacterium
ATTGAAGTAAATGCCTATCCAATAGTTTTCATCGAAGTTTACTGCCCCCGACCAGTTATTTCGCACTGCGTACCATGAAACAACCAAACCCGGTTGCATCGCAACCAAAAACAGCGTCAGTTGTTGCAACAAAGTGAAACTGCGAGCAATGTACAAACCAGCCAAACATGTCACCGTCAGAGTGAACGACTCAACCAGCGAATAACTGCTGAAGGTCGACCAAAAAGTCGAGATAAACATCCAAGCACAAAATGCCAACAACACCCCCACGGGACCCTTCAACAAACTTGCTGGAATACCGCGTCTAAACAACAACAACAGTGCCGGAACTTGCACAATCAAATACGTCAAAAGTTTTGTATTGCTGATGATCCCCGCATCTATGTATCCGCTGGCTTCCCAGATCTTCAAAACCGGACCCTGCGTCAGAAAACCAAGCAAGACAACAACATAGAAGTATTCAAGCCAAGTCAAAATTTGATGAGACTTTAAGCCAAGTATTCGCACTGCAGAACAATCTACCTGAGCCCATATCGGCACAAGAGGACGCGTCGCTCTTGGGGTAACTAAATTCGGTAGAATACAAACGTGACCACCACAAGCAACGAAGAGTACGACCTTCTAATCTCTGAGCTTTTTACCGAGGCTCATGGCTTGCGGATGAAATATGAAGAATTCAGTCAATACACCGAGGCAAAAATTGCCGAATTTGTTCTTGAGCGTAAACCAATGGCGATACAACTTGAACAGTTGTCGCGCGACCTAGCAGTAACGAATGCACAGCGAGCACAAATTCATGCCGATCTCGTTGAATTGACTTCGCGAATTGACGCACTAACTGCACAACGCGATAATGCCCGTGCCAGAGTCAAAGTTCTCGAATCTGCTCGGTCGTATCGGATTGCTAAACGACTTCGCCGACTGGTACCAAGTTTCTTACAAGGCAAATAACTTAATGGCCGTCCGGCAATATCCGGTGATTATCACCGTTCGTGACCGACTATCTTGCCTTCAACAACTTTTAAGTTGGCTCGAGAACATGGGCCAACAAGAGATTTGGCTTTGCGACAACGACAGTACTTTTCCCCCACTTGTTGAATTTTTAAAATCAACCAAACACAACGTGTTTTTCAACAAATTTAATCTCGGTCACCGCGCCCCCTGGTTGAGTGGTCTTGTGCCCCAATTAGGCAGCGAACGATATTTCATAATTTCAGATCCAGATGTCGTGCCGGACGTAAATACCCCGAGCGATGTCTTCGAAATGTTTGAACACATGTTGCATTCGAACCCAAAAATTGACAAGGTTGGATTCTCGCTTCGCATCGATGATCTCCCCGACCATTTCACCCATAAAGCAGATGTCATAACTTGGGAAACACAGTTCTGGCAAAATGTTTATTGGCCCGGCTACTACAAAGCGCCAATTGACACGACTTTTGCAATGTACCGACCAGGAAGCGGCCATCAGAACGGCAACTCATTGCGCAGTGGCCCTCCATATACGGCGAGACACCTGCCTTGGTATCAAGACTTCGACAATCTGTCAGAAGAAGACAATTATTACATTCAGCACAGTGACCACCTGATCACGAACTGGAATACTGACAAATTGCCGGCAACCGTTCGCGCACAACTCACAAAACTCCGTGCTCAGCAAAGTGCAGCCGAGTAACTCGAATCATGACGGCAAACGCAATATTGGTCAGTTCGCTATCCAAGAACTTTCGGCTGTACCACGAACGTAATCGCTATATCAAGGCCGCCTTCCTGCGCGGTCATCGCGCCAAGTATGAAGAGTTCTGGGCATTAAAAGATGTCTCATTTGACGTTGTGCATGGCGCAACTCTCGGGATAATCGGGTCAAACGGTTCGGGCAAGACAACGATGCTCAAATGCCTGACCGGTATTTATACACCAGATGAAGGCTCAATCAAGATTGACGGCAAGCTCGCGGCGTTGCTCGAACTCGGCGCCGGATTTCACCCCGAATTAACTGGTGCTGAAAATATCTATCTCAACGGTGCAATTCTCGGGATGTCGAAGCGAGATGTGCAAAACAAGTTTGCGAGTATTGTCGAATTTGCCGGTTTAGAAAAATTCATCGACGCTCCGGTCAAGAATTTTTCGTCCGGCATGGTGGTGCGACTTGGGTTTTCTATCGCAGCACACGTCGAACCAGAAATATTGTTGATTGATGAAATTCTCTCAGTTGGCGACCAAGATTTTCAACGCAAAAGTAGCGAGAAGATCGAAGAGTTCAGGCGTGATGGTCGAACGATCGTCGTTGTGAGTCACAGTCTGGGCTTGGTACAACAACTCTGCAAACAAGTCATTTGGCTGGATAAGGGTCAAATTAAACAACTGGGACCAGCAGCAGAAGTGATCGCCGCATACACGGGCGGCAGTTACGCGAAACATACCGAACGTGATGAGTCGTCAGGCAACCGTTGGGGCACCGGCGACGCCAGAATCAACTCAATTGAACTGCTTAATCCTGATGGGACGACCGCTGAGGTTATTGAATCAAACGCTGCCGCTCAAATTCGGTTTCAGATTTCTGCACACACTCGAATTGAATCGCCGATCTTGAGGGTGCAGATTACGCGCTTAAACGGTGACGTAATGTGGGCTACTTCAACCCAGCGCGGCACAAATACGATGCGGGTTCTGGATGGTGCAGCAACTGCGACTCTGAATATTGACTCAATTCAACTGCTTGAAGGTACATATTTTGTTTCGGCGTCGATCACCGACTCAACTGGTGCCACTGAATTCGACCATTGTGAAAATTGGTTGCGATTCAATGTGCATAAAACCAACATGTTTGATGATGGAATCGTGGCAATCAACTCAACATGGAACCTGGAACGACACCACAAGTAAAAATTTAAAGTTCTTCGGCGAGTCGTCGCTTCAATTTATTGAAAGTTGTAAAGCCGATTATCAATGAAAGCACGGCAGAGACGAACAGCGCTCCGAGATCACGTAATTCAGGCGATGTGCCGTGATAAGTAGTAGCCCTAAACGCGCGTATGAATACAGCTGTTGGGTTCCAGTGCAAGATATTCTGGACGAAGTTTGAGACTTTCCCTTCAATAATTTTTGAATCATAAATAACTGGAGTGGCAAAAAACCAAAGTTGATTGATGATCGTCCAAAGGTACGGCAAATCTCGGAAGAACACGGCGCTGACACTTAACACGAGCGCAATGCCGCCGGCGAAACACGCTAGAAGAACCATTAACAACAGCGTCATCGGTAACCAAGGTAAAATTGCGCTGCCGGCTATCAGTAGCACCACACACACCAAACCCATCTCAATCGAGAACTGCACGAAACAGAACAAAACTTGTGAAAGCACGAGACTCTCTCGGGCGAAGGCAACTTTGCGAACAAGATTGGTGTTGCTCAAAATTGCTTGCAAGCCGACGCTACAGATGAGTGCGAAGAAACCCCATGGAATGATTCCGGTGAGTAGATACAAACCATAGGTCGTAACGCCAGACGGATCGCCGATCGGAGCTTTGATGCCGAACAAAAGACCGAACACAAATGTGTAAATCGCCATTTGCGCCAGAGGATTAAGAAGTGACCACGACCAACCCAAAACCGATCGACGATATTTGCTGCGCAGTTCACGCAACGTCAAGTTCCATAACAAGTTGCGCGAAGCAGCAATTTCTCTAATCTGTTGCATCTAACTCCAAGTTACCATTACATCGTTGCGATAGAGTTAAGTCATCTCGCTTATGGATAGCAATTCGCCTGTCTCTCCAGAAACAACGCAACCAGATGTTGCTCTAGAGCTTGCACAAGTCAAACACGAGCTTGAACTTGCTGAAGGCAAAATTATGCAACTTGAGTTGGCACTTTTGCAGTCTCGAGACTTTGCGATTGGCGCCGCGGCCGAAGCCAGCGAAATTCCTATTATTCGCGCAAAATTTCAGAATCAATTCGCCGAATCTGAACGTCAACTCGCTGATGCCAACGAACATATTAAAAGTCATGTGGCACACATTGCGCGGCTTGAAAAACTGGTCGCAGACTTGTTGAAGCTTGAAAGAGTCAATAAAGATTTGCGCACACAAATGAATCACTTGAAAATTTCAGTGACTTGGCGGGTTGGGCGACTCATAATGTTGCCGATACGAATAGTCAAACGTATAGTTAAATAACGGCAATGCAGCCGCTTTTCAGTATTATCACACCGGTTTACAATCCACCTCACGACGCATTCGAGAAATGTATTGAGTCGGTCTATGCCCAAGAATTCACTAATTGGCAGTGGTGTTTAGTAGACGATAAATCGTCTGACCCATATGTCGTTGCTCGGATAAAAGAACTGCAAGTACTCGATAGTCGTGTTGTCGTATATTTTCGCTCTGAGAACGGTGGCATTATCGAGGCCAGCAATGACGCCCTTTCACTAGCCATGGGCGAATTTGTCGTGCTTCTTGATAACGACGACGTATTGCACGCTGATGCCCTTGCGGAAGTCGCCGCGCAAATCGAACTTGACCCAGAAATTGACTACATCTACACGGACGAAGACAAAGTCACCGTCGATGGCCGACATTATGACGAGTTCAAGAAACCCAAGTGGTCGCCCGAAAGGTTGCTGGCTCACAACTATTGCTCACACCTCTCGGTTATTCGACGAGAGCTAGTGAACGCAGTCGGTCGCTTTCGTCGTGGCTTTGAAGGCTCGCAAGACTACGACTTGATTCTGCGTGTTGTCGAGAAAACATCGCGAATCGCTCATATTCCAAAGGTGTTGTATCACTGGCGATCGGTGCCAGGATCAGTTTCTATCGCCGCAGACGAAAAACCATACGCATTCATCAGTGCGACAAAAGCTGTTACTGAACATCTTCAGCGAAAAAATATTGACGCTGAGGTTGAAGAGGTGAAGCCATATGCAATATCGAGGGTGAAACGGCGCTTGAAACAAAGTCCGAGGATCAGCATTATTATCCCAACTTGCGGTACGAAAAAGTCTTTATTTGGGGTTGATACGTGTCTGGTTGTCAACGCCGTTGAAAGCATCGAGCGCAAAACGAGTTATAAGAATTATGAAATCATCGTGATTGCCGATACGCACACACCACCAGAAATACTTTCTGAACTCCAACGAGTAAGCCCTTTAAATCTGCGGATAGTTAACTACGAAAAAGAGTTCAACTTCTCGGACAAATGCAATCTCGGAGTAGTTAATAGTGATACGCCGTTTTTTGTACTGCTAAACGATGACACCGAGGTAATCAGCGAGGACTGGCTTGAAATAATGTTGAGTTACCTGCAAGAACCTGACGTCGCCGCAGTCGGTCCGATGTTGTTGCTTGAGGACGGAAGAATTCAGAGTGCAGGCCACTCACACACGCCCGACCCGCACAACTTTTACAATGGCAGATCGATTGAAGAACTTGGCGAGCTGGGCATTCTTAAAGTTGCGCGAGAATGCACAGGCGTAACCGGAGCGTGCATGATGGTGCGACGAAATGCATATTTTGAAGTCGGCGGTATGAGCAAATCGTTTCCGCTTTCATTTAATGACGTGGATTTATCCTTTAAATTTTTGGATCGTGGCTATCGCATCATCTGGACGCCGTTTGTACGGCTGTTTCATTTTGAAACTGCATCGCGACCAAATTTTTCGACTCAAAAAGAAGTTGAATTAGTCACCAATCGGTGGGGCAACAGAATTTATAGCGACGAGTACTGTCGCATCGAATAGATATGTTTTGTGGGCGGGGGGGGACTTGAACCCCCACGTTCTTGCGAACACTGGCACCTGAAGCCAGCGCGTCTGCCATTTCGCCACTCGCCCGAATGGACTATTGACGCTAACAGTTATGCACAGATGTGAGGCGTAGAATTGATGCATGTTTGCACGTGCATACGGGACTGCAATCAGGCCAATCAGCCTGGGGCGTGAACTACTCGGGGTCATTGATTCGATGGACAATCAGTCTGTGATGGATCCACATTTTGTGATCAATCTCAATGCTGATGACTTCGCGGCATTTGCT
The DNA here is from genome assembly GCA_027729785.1 of Actinomycetota bacterium. Taxonomy (GTDB): domain Bacteria; phylum Actinomycetota; class Acidimicrobiia; order Acidimicrobiales; family Ilumatobacteraceae; genus BACL27. The sequence goes on from JAQCDY010000017.1 coordinate 6,033, forward strand.
GATATTGAGAAACATCTGCTGCGCGAATTGACAGAGGTCGCGACCCAATATGCCGAACAGAACGGTTTGAAACATGATTTGCCGATAACTGTTGCGCTGGTGGTCGACGAGTCGCTTAAATCTGGCCGCTTTGCAATAAGTTCGCAGACCGCAGATACTCAAGAACATGCACCAAAAGACCATTCGAAAGAAACTCTCACCACTCAGACCATTCCGGCAGTGCAGTCGCTGATCAATGCGGTTTTAGTGCTGAATAACGGTGAACGCGTGGTCTTGGAAGGCGATTCTTTGAAAATCGGTAGACAGGCTACATGTCGAGTCGTGTTTAATGACAGTAATGTCAGCCGTGAACATGCACAAATGCGCCGCACTGCAGACGGTTGGAAAGTTCTGGATCTAAATAGCACGAACGGCATCAAAATCAATGGTGAAAGAATTGTCGCAGAACAGTTGCTCGTAAACGGTGACGAGTTGGCGTTCGGCACTTCAACCGCGAGGTTTGAGATTTCGTGAGCTTCAAATTCGTCGAGAGCCAACTGAACTGATGCTCGTAAAATATGGTGCAGCAAGCGATGTCGGAAATTTGCGTGTCCAAAATGAGGATGCGTATCTGGCACAAGATGGACTTTTTGTTGTCGCTGACGGCATGGGCGGACACAACGCAGGCGAAGTGGCAAGTGCGATGGCGGTCAAGATGCTTGGTGAAGCCCACGCAAAAGGCATTACTGATGCCAACCGACTTTCAGAAGTAATTCAACAGATTAATCAATCAATTTTTCAGGCCTCGGCCAACCAGACAGATCAGCGCGGAATGGGGACAACACTCACAGTTTTGGCACTCACTCCCTCGGACAGTTCAAATGAGGTTTCTGTGGCAGTTGCCAACATTGGTGACTCGCGCACTTACCTTTTGCGTAACGGCGAATTTAAACAAGTCAGCGTCGACCACTCTTATGTTCAAGAATTAGTCAGCGACGGACTAATCACAAGAGACGAGGCGCGAACTCACGCCAGAAGAAACATAGTCACGCGTGCGCTTGGAATCGAGCCGAGCGTCGCAGTTGACACTTGGACCTTGCCATTGATCAACGGCGATCGATACATACTTTGTAGTGATGGACTCGTTGACGAGGTGGACGACTATGCGATTGAAAAGTGCATCAAACAACAGGCCGACCCACAAAAAGTTGCTGACGAACTGGTCATAATCGCGAATCAAAACGGAGGCCACGACAACATCACGGTGATTGTCGTGGATGTTGTTGCGGACTCGAAAGAAACAACTTCGGTTGCACCAACTGTCGCAACAACGACAAGTTCAAAAAAATTGCTCGTACAAAAACTTGTTGCTAGTGCAGTTGTTGCTGCAATATTTGTCGTGACAATAACCCTGATTGCTTCATATCTGCGTAGTGGTTATTTTGTCGCTTACGAGAATAAAAAGACAGATGCCCGCGTGCTCATTTACCGAGGGAAAGACTTCTTGTGGGTCAACCCCACCATCGAAGCCGATAGCACTTTGACACGTGAAGATCTGAGTCTCGTACTGGCCAAGGAAATACTCGCGAAACCCGCGTTTTCATCCTCTTCAGATGCCAGAGATTATGTAAACCAGATACGCGACGTGATTGAAACGACCACGCCATGAGCGAAACTAGTCGCGCAACTATCAACGATCGATATGAAATCGGCAAGCTCATCGGTCGAGGGGGAATGGCCGAAATTTATCAAGCCCGCGATATTTTATTGGATCGACCCATAGCGATAAAAGTTTTGTTCCCTGAGTTTGCAACTGACCCGGCATTCGTCGAGCGATTTCGACGCGAGGCTCAGGCGGCTGCGAACCTAAACCATCCCAACATCGTCGGCGTTTACGACTGGGGCAAAGTCAACAACACCTATTACATCGCCATGGAATATGTCAACGGTCGCACGCTTGCCGATATTTTAAAACAGAGCGGCACGTTGACCCCGATACAGGTTTGCGATGTGATGGCAGAAGTTGCTGCTGCGCTTGAATCTGCGCATCAAAGCGGAGTTATCCACCGCGACGTAAAGCCCGGAAATATTTTGGTCAGTACAACTGGTCAAGTAAAAGTAGCCGACTTCGGTATTGCCCGTGCACTTGGTGCGAGTGTTGAGCAGGGTCTCACTCAAACTGGCGCAGTCATGGGCACTGCAACATACTTTTCACCGGAGCAAGCACAGGGAGCATTCACCGACCAACGCAGTGATATTTATTCGCTTGGTGTGGTGATGTATGAAATGCTGAGTGGTGTAGCCCCGTTCACGGGTGAGAACGCGGTTGCGATCGCATATAAACAGGTGCACGAACAAGCATTACCAATTAATGAACGAATTAATTCGGTGCCGAGTGGGCTTGCGGCAATCGTAAATAAATGCATGCAGAAATCGCCAGACGATAGATATACAACCGCCGAAGAGGTGCGTAATGAATTGCGAAGATTCTTAGAAGGAATTCCGGTTTTGGCGATGTCGAGCCAAGATCAGGCTGCTGTCGCAACTCAGACGCTGCCAAAAATTGATTCAAACTTGACAACAGTGATCAGCCCACAAGATGCTGCAACACGAGTTATGCCCAAAACTGACTCTAAGAAAAAAGAAGCAACTAACTATCCGCCGTACGACGATAAAAGCCCTCAACGAACCGCGGTGTTTGTGTTTGGGGCTTTGTTCGCGGCAATCGTTCTGCTCGCGGGAGGATTATTCCTCTATCAAACGCTCACCCGCAATTCGGCGAACACATCAATAACCGTTCCAGATGTGCGAAATCTAATCGTAAAAGAAGCCAGCGAAACTTTGCTTGCACTGGGCTTTGTGCCTGTTCCATATGCGGCGACCAAAGAGGGTGTGGGTAACGACGTCGTCTATTCACAAGAACCACCACCAAGCGTGCTGGCTCGCAATGGCGACACGATCACGATTACCTACAACCCCGCAAGCACACCAGTCGTGGTGCCACTTGTGCGCGGGCTGACAGTAAAAGAGGCCACTGCACTTTTGGCGCCACTCGGCTTGCAACTCTCAATTAAAGAAGTGCGAAATCACCCGAAAGTGCCAGAGAACCAGATTCTTTCGCAAGATCCAAAAGTCGACACCCAAGTTCGATCGGGGTCGGCGATCATCGTCGTAGTTTCGGGCGGGCTTGGTCAAGCCACGGTGCCGAATGTGCAGGGCCAAGTTGATACGGCAGCACAACAGCTGTTGCAGGGATCGCCATACAATTTTGTCGTAACGCTGATCAACAAAGCAAACGCGACGATTGAAAAGGGTCGAGTGATTCGTACAGAACCAGCGATTGGCGCCGAGACTCCGGCTGGCTCGGCAATTACGGTTTTTATTTCAACTGGTGGAAACAAAATTGCTGTGCCACAAACCGAAGGTCTGATTGAAGCCGACGCACTATCACTGCTTGCGACAAGTGGCCTTACCCCAGAGATCAAATATCAAGATGTGCCGACAAATGACCTCAATATCGGAAAAGTAATCACACAAGGCACCGACGCTGGAACTCTTGTTGACCCCGGCTTTATTATTCGTTTGACAATCGGTCGCGCAGTAACGACGCCGTAACTTTATTTTACGCACCTAGTTATAAAGTTTTTGATTATTTGATGGCCGTTTTGCGTGAGCACGCTCTCAGGATGAAATTGCACACCTTCGATATCTAAATTTCTGTGGCGCACCGCCATGATGACGCCATCTTTGGTTGATGCCGTAACAACCAGTTCTTTTGGCACCGAGTTGGCGTCAATCATCAGCGAGTGGTAGCGAGTTGCGCAAATTGGTGATTCAATGTTTTGAAATACCCCAGTTTGATCGTGAATAATTTCTGACGTTTTTCCGTGCTGCAGTTCAGGCGCACGAACGATCTTCGCACCAAAGACATGTCCAATTGCTTGATGTCCGAGACATACACCAAAAATTGGGGCCGATTCAGCGAAGGCACTAATCATTTCACACAAGACACCGGCATCGGTGGGTTGGCCAGGACCCGGCGACAACAAAACGCCATCTGGCTTGATTGCCAAAGCCTCACTCGTCGTGATTTGATCGTTACGAACGACGATTGGCTCGGCACCTTGCTCGCCAAGATATTGCACGAGGTTGTAGACAAAGCTGTCGTAGTTGTCAAGCACCAAAATACGTGGAAGTAAATTACTCATTGCCTTCAGCCTGCCTGAAATTCGAGCAATTACAAAGTGATTTATCCCCCTACACTTGATTGAGTTATGGCATCACTAAAGCGTCGCGGGGGCGGGCGGACTACTCCAAAAGGCACCAAGCCTGGTCAGGTGCATGCGACACACCGACTTGATACTTCGGACACCCATTCGATGCATGGACAAAATATTGCCGAGGCTTCATCGCGTTATACGCCACCGATTTTGCGCGAGCAACGAATCAGCCCAACTTGGGTGCCAGTTCTGATGTTTTCGCTTCTCGGCCTGGGGGCAATTGTGATTTTGCTTTATTACCTAGGTTTCGTGCCGGGTGGGCGCAATAACTGGTATTTGTTTTCGGGCTTGCTTGCAGTGCTCGGCGGTTTGTATACCGCAACCAAATATCACTGAGCCGTCTCATTCAACGGGTGCAATTAGATCCATATCTTCCAGGCAGTGTTTCGGGGGCGGAGGATCTTGGTCTGGGGCCATCGTCATGCGCAACTCTGTGCCACAACTTGAACAGCGATAACGCACGTTGATTCTTCGCATTTCACCCGATGGCGGCGGCGGCGGCAAAGTTGAAGTCATGCTGCGCAACATGCCAAGACCGATCTTCCAAATAAAATAAACAAGCGCGAGTCCTAAACCGAACCAAATTACTGCTCCCAACATTGGCGTGGGCTTACTTGTTATTTAGCCGAGGCGTTCGATAATCGTGGCGTTTGCAAGTCCGCCACCTTCACACATTGTCTGCAAACCATAGCGACCACCGGTGCGCTCAAGTTCGTTCAACAATGTCGTCATCAAGCGAGTGCCAGAGGCACCAAGTGGGTGACCGAGTGCGATTGCGCCGCCGTTGACGTTCACTTTTTCCATATCGGGATGCAATTCTTTTTCCCATGCCAAAACAACCGAAGCAAAAGCCTCGTTGATTTCAACAAGGTCAATGTCGCTCATCTTCAGTCCTGCTCGTTCCAACACTTTGCGAGTTGCCGGGATTGGTGCGGTCAACATGTAGCGCGGGTTTTCTGCAGCAAGCGCAAAATTCACGAAACGTGCGCGTGGTTTTAGCCCAAGTTGTTTGGCTCGCTCTTCGGACATGATCAAAACTGCGGTCGCGCCGTCGGTGATCTGCGATGAATTGCCGGCTGTGACTTTGCCGCCATCTTCAAGTGGTCGATATGCCGGTTTGAGTGTCGCAAGTTTTTCGAGTGTTGACTCACGAATGCCTTCATCAGTTGTCATCACTTTGCCCTCGGCGTCAAGTGTCGGAATGATCTCGTTTTGGAATCGACCCTCTTTTGTTGCACGAGCGGCATAAGTTTGTGAACGTACTCCGAAGCGATCCATATCTTCGCGGCTGATCTTCCATTTTTCTGCAATTAGTTCTGCCGAAATGCCTTGGTTGACCAGACCACCATCGGCTGCATATCGCGCCTGCACGACCTGCCCAAATGGATATCCGTGCTTGCCTTCGGCAATTGATGAACCCATTGGCACGCGGCTCATTACTTCAACACCTGCTGCCACAACCACGTCGTATGCGCCAGCCATCACACCTTGCGCAGCAAAATGTGCAGCCTGTTGACTCGAACCACATTGACGATCAACAGTTGTGCCCGGCACACTCTCTGGCCAGCCGGCAGCAAGCACGGCGTTTCGCGCAACATTCAAACTCTGCTCACCGACTTGCATCACACAACCCATCACGACGTCGTCGATCATTGCAGGGTCGATGCCTGTGCGTTCAACGAGAGCCTTCAAACTGTGCGCCGACAAATCAACTGGATGCCAATCTTTCAACCGACCGTTTCGTTTGCCGCACGGTGTTCTAACTGCGTCGACGATCACTGCTGTTTTCATTTGTTTCTCCTGGTCGTAACTAGTTCTTCTAGTCTGCCTTGCCTTATGCCTTTTTAGGAAGTTTAAAGTGAAGCCCAAACGATGTAACGACTAGAGCGCGGAAAATCAGCAGAATTGCCACCTTGCTCGTGGCGATGACTGCCAATGCTCTCGGTTCTTGAATGGGGCAGGACTCAAATGAATTAGTGTCGCGCAACCACCCATCGAAATTGATTGATCGAGTGGAGACGATGGGAGTCGAACCCACGACCCCCTGCTTGCAAAGCAGGTGCTCTAGCCAGCTGAGCTACGTCCCCTAATGGCGAAGACACACTAACAGCGAAAAAATCATTCTATTGTGCCGAGATCTCAAGGGTATCCTCGCTACATGGGCGGCGAACTTCTGTATGCATTTCGAATAATGCGTTTGCCCTTGCTTGACGCGGGTGGTCAAGCCATCGGCAAGATCAACGACATCATCGTTGTGCCCAGCCGCAACACCGAACCGCCCAAAGTTTTGGGTTTCGTCGCCACCAGCCAACGACGCAAAATATTTATTAGCGCCACGCGCATCAGTACTCTCGACAACTCAGGCGCTCAACTTAAATCGTGGGATATCAACCTCACACCGTTTCGAACCCGAGCCGGCGAACAACTTTTGGGCAAAGACATATTGGATAAAAAACATGGCGACGAAATCGTCAGCGATGTCGCTTTGGTTCACAACACCGGCAAAACATCCTCTTGGCAGATTTCTAAAATTCGTCTTTCAAAGCGTGGTCTTCTCAGCACAAAATCTGGGCATCGCCTGGTTGACTGGCAAGAAGTCAGCGAGTTGTTCGCCCCAGCAACAGCCATCGCCGCCGAAGCCGCGCGGCTTCGAGATATGCATGCCAGCGATGTGGCAACAATTATTCGTGCTTTGCCGACCGAGCAGCGCCGACAACTCGCAAGTGCGATGGACGACGAACGGCTCGCCGACTTGCTCGAAGAGTTGCCCGAAGACGAACAGTTGCGATTAATTGAAGGTCTCGATCTTGAGCGTTTGAACAGCGTGTTTGGCGAAATGGAGTACGACGACCTCGCCGACTTGCTCGGACAAATGGGAATTGACCAGCGGGCAAAAGTTTTGGCGGCGATGGACGAAGAAGATGCAGAAACAATGCGCCAGTTGTTGTCGTATCCATCCGGAACAGCAGGATCGTTGATGACCCCAGACATCATCGTGCTCGGGCCCGATGCCACAGTCGCAGATGCCCTCGCTCAAATTCGCGACCCCGAGCGACTCGTCTCAATTGCGGCACAAGTTTTCGTTGCACACGCTCCGCATTATCCGCCAACCGGCACGTACATGGGTGTTGTTCACTTCCAACGCTTGCTGCGTGAACGGCCAAGCATGTTGCTCAAGCAGTGTCTAGAAAATGAACCGACAATTGATCCGATGCTGACCGACCGCGACGTGGCTGAACGCCTAGCGTCTTACAACATGTTGGCAGTTGGCGTATGTGATGCGAGTGGTCGACTGCTTGGCGCGGTGACGGTTGACGACGTGCTCGACAACGCTTTGCCTGCTGACTGGCGCCGCAAAGTTGTTGCACAGCACCCAAGCGGTCATGACTCACAATCTTCTGCGCGCACGATCGACGGGCAAGCAAAGTGAAACGCCGTGACGACCTTGGTCGCCCTCGCAACCAACCCAAAATCGGTGTGCAGTACAACCGGTCGGCATTCGGCCAATTTGCCGAGAATGTCGCGCGCCTGATGGGCACGGCACGATTCTTACTGATCCAATCTGTCCTTGTTTTAATTTGGGTGGCGATAAACGTCTCGTTCATCGCTTTTCAATGGGATAAGTACCCATTTATTTTGCTCAATCTGATGTTTTCGATTCAGGCTGCCTACGCCGCTCCACTGATTTTGCTCGCACACAATCGACAAGAAAGTCGTGACCGAGAACAGGCTCAAGTTGATCGCAACGTCGCCACTCGAACTCAAAATGATGCGGAGTTTCTTGCCCGCGAAATTGCCAGCGTGCAACTAGCGCTTTCAAACGTCGTTACTGCCGACGAACTTAGAGAACAACTTGGACACCTCAGCGCACAAATTGAAAGACTTAAAACTGATACTAATTAAAATTTAACTCAAGCACACTTCTTGCATCGACCAACCAGGTCAATCCGATGCTTATCTAACTTAAACCCAGAAACTTTTGCCAAATGCGCAAATGTTGAATTTATCTTTTCTTCAAGTTGCTGTGGAATAATCATGTCACGCATATCCCCACAAACCGAACACAACATGTGATGGTGGTGGCCAAGAATCTCTTCGTTTAATTCATAGCGACTTAAATCATCGGTACTGAAAACTCGTTGTACGGCGCCAACCTCTTCAAGAACCAACAGGTTTCGATACAGCGAGCTTTGCACAATCACATTTTTGTTACTCTTGAGATTTTGAGACCGTTGCAGGATTTCGGTAATCGTCAATGGCCGGTTTGATTTTTCTAGAAGTGTCACAATCGCCTGACGCTTCATCGAATATCGCTGGTTGTTTTGGGCAAACCTTCGATTCACTTCAAGATGTACGTCCAAATTTACAATTTTTTTGTGCTGATGCAACTTAGCCATGGTTAATAACTTATCTGAGAATGAATAAGAACGACTAGGCACGCACGAAGGCATGTACTTGAACGCCAGATTCAATCACGCTCCTCAACAGAACATCGTTCGGCAAAAATGACTCACCCAAAACAAATGCACCATGTCGAGCAATTTCTCCCGAATCAATCAACTTCGCTACTGATCCGCTTACGACTCCTGCAACTTGTCCGACGCGTTCAACTACGCCAATCACATCTACTAGACGCTCACCATTTTTGTTGCCGCGAACTTCGACACGCAGGCCGCCCATACCGCCTTCAGATTGTGGTGGAATCAACTGCGGCAACCGTGCAAAAACTCGGTCACGTCGCGTCGCTGAGACACGTGCTGTGACTCGACTCAACTCGGGAAACACCCGTTTAATCAAGAGCGGATCTGGCAATTCGGCGCGATAACAGTCGTATGCCCCAACAGGTTCAGGGAACCAACACAGCTCACGGCCACTGCCGCCTGGACGGCGCAACCATTGCCCGTCATGCCAGCCAATGGATTGACCAGAAAGTGCCCGGTGATGTTGGCGAGCGCATGCTGGGCCACCGGTGCCGTGCAATGCGATGTGTACTTCATCAACCATGTCGAATAATTTGCTCATGCTTCGGGCTAGCAACCCTGACATCCCAGGTGAAGATGCTGCTCCGACGATCACCGCAACGCCATTCTTCTTTGCCAGGTCGGCAAGTGCCAGTAAATTCGTGCAGTCAGCAATATCGTCGCTTGTAGATACGACTGAAACTTTTTGTTCAATAAACTCACGGGCAATCACAGCGTGTGGCGGCGGTCCCGCAAGCACGACGACTTTTGAAGAGTTGAGTTCGGTTCGACCTACCGCCCTTATTGATTGACCATTTTGACTGAGACGACTTGCCAGCCGCTGAGCGACAATCTGCGACGAGTCGTAGACACAAACCTGCGTCGGTGAATCTATGCAAAGCGATTCGGCGACTCGCGCGCCAACAACTCCAACGCCAAAGATTCCAATCATCAAAAGTCTTTACTTACTTCTGGTCTGTAATTTTTCGCCAGCCACCTTGTTTAATTGCGCCAACACCCTTGCCTTTGAAGCGCAAAACGCCGGCAACCGCACTGGCCACACTCAAAGCGAGCAAAACACGTCTGATGAATTTCATTGCACACCTCCGTGGGGCTAACAAGAATCGAACTTGTGACCTCATCCTTATCAGGGATGCGCTCTAACCAACTGAGCTATAGCCCCGAATTCAAACGAGGACTAGCAAGGCTACAGCGAGGTTTCCTCAGCCTCAACCGCGATTATTCGCACCTCTTCTTCGAGCACGGTAACTCGCACTCCGCCCACAAGATCGGTGATCAAGTTAAAGATCATCGCCAGCAACACCCACAGGCCTGTACCTAAAACGACACCAAACAAACCCAGCAACCACAAATTGCCGAACAACTCAGAGCCATCAAATTTGAATGTCTGCCAACCGAATGACTCCATGAAATTTTCTACGTTGTCGAGCGTGCCCGTTGACTGCGCAACATTCCATAACAACACGAGTGAGATCAAGACAACAAAATACAAAACAAGGTGAAAAGCCAAACCAACCTTAAACACTGACCACGGGTCAATGTCTCGAATAACACGCGAGACGCGCCTAACTCGTGGCTTTGCCTGACTACTCACCTTTGCAGTGTAGGCAGATCAAAACCCCTAACTGACAATGCGACTGCGCGGCGCACAACCGTGCGAGATTCAACCACGGTCACGCATCGCTCCACACCGATTTCAATCTGCAATAGTTGCCCGTAATTCTGTTCGGCAAAACTCTTGGCGATTTCACGTGATTGATCTTGATTCGCCAAGACGCAACTTATTGCCGCGGTGTCAGCTGCAAACTGAGCCTGCTCGGCATCAATAATTCGACTAGTCGTATGCCCCAACGAAATTAGGGTTGCGCTCATCACGGTTAGCGCAATAATTACAAACGAAACGGCAGACCCGCTCTCGCAAGTTGGTGGTCGTATTCGAGCGAAAATATTTATGCTTCATCGTTGGCCAAGATTGGCGCAACTGAAGCAACAACCTGACCGGCACCAAGGCTCATCACGCGCACGCCGGTGGCGGCGCGACCTTGGCTAGATATTTCTTTAACTGGAGTACGAATTGTTGTGCCGGCAGAAGATACGGCCACTATTTCGTCATCGATCCCGACCATGAATGCGGCAACTACTCGAC
>JAQCDY010000121.1 GCA_027729785.1 Actinomycetota bacterium
GATGGGACCAAAAGCCACGGGTGAAGTTTTGTCGGTGGCATACGCCGGCGCGGGGCAGCACCAAGATGCCGGCGCGAAAATGATTCACGCGGCACCCGAGACATCTTCAAAGATCGTTTCGAAGTCGATCTCGAAAGACGGTGGCATCACCGCATATCGCGGTTTGGTGCGAGTCGAAGAAGGTGCGACAAATTGCAAGAGCCATGTGCAGTGCGATGCGCTGATTCTTGACGAACAGAGCGAGAGCCGCACGTTCCCCTATATGGAGGTTGGCGCAAGCGATGCACAAATCGGCCACGAAGCAACCGTTTCAAAAATCGCCGATGAGCAACTCTTTTATTTACAGAGTCGCGGCTTGTCGCAAGAGCAGGCGATGAGCATGATCGTGAATGGTTTCATCGAGCCTGTAACACGCACGTTGCCAATGGAATACGCCGTTGAATGGAGCCGTCTCATCGAATTGCAAATGGAAGGCTCGGTCGGCTGAGACAAGCCAACTGCAGTAAAATTTTGTTATGGCGATGCGAACCGAGTGCAAACACTTTGAAAGTCGCACATATTCGAATGGCGATGCGATGCGCCGATGTCGCCTCGACTTGGCGCCTGATGCGCCGTGGCGATGCCCAGACGAGTGCGCCAAGTTCGATCACCGCACTGTTGATATTGGTTGGGCACATGGTTCGGTCGTGCCAACCGCCACGCCAGTTGAACCTGAAAGTGTCAAAGATGGCAGCGCGGCATCGGTGTTGAGCGAAGCCGAGTCGATCATTAATGCAATGGCGAGTGACATCGCCGCCGAAATTAAAGAAAAGAAAAACAAGAAGAAAAAGCGCAAACGCAAATGAGCACGCTGGCGCTGCCAACAGTCGAAGAAGAAATCTGGCGCTATAGCCGTATCGGTGAACTTGAGCTAGACAGTTTTAAACTCGGCAAATTGTCGACAAAAATTGATGTCTCGGGTGCGACAAAACAAATAGTCTCGTCGACGACGAATGTCGTGCCACGCACGGCAACCGACATCTTCGAAGATCTAAATGGTCGGCATGCGCAGATAACGGCGATCAGCGTCGCCAAGAACCAGGTGGTCGCAGAGCCAATCGTGATCACCCATTCGCTTGACGAGTCTGGCATTGTGGCTTATTCGCGACTAGTGATCGACGCCGACGAAAACAGTGAAGTAACGGTTGTCGAGCGCTTTGTTTCGAGCGCCGATGCAAAATCACTGATCGTGCCTGTCGTAGATGTGCGTGCTGCCCAGTCGGCCCGGGTTACATATGTTGCAATTAACGAACTTGGCACGGCAACATGGCAAATCGGCTATCAACAAGCAGTTGGTCAGCGCGATTCGACGATGAAAATGTTCACAGTTGCATTGGGCGGCGATTATGCACGCATGCGCGCCGAAGTTTGTCTCGAGGGTCAAGGCGCGAGCGCGCAACAAGTCGCTCTTTACTTTGCCGATGCAAATCAGATGCACGACTTTCGCACGCTTCAAGATCATGCGGCACCGCGCACGCACAGCAACCTGTTGTTCAAAGGTGCAGTTAAAGACACCGCAAAAAGCGTTTATACGGGTCTGATTCGCATTCGCGAAAACGCGACAAAGTCAGAAGCATTTCAGACCAATCGCAACTTGACTTTGTCGAACGGTGCTTGGGCAGAGAGCGTGCCGAATCTCGAAATCGAAACGAACGATGTCAAGTGCAGTCACGCCAGCACAGTCGGGCCGATCGACGAAGAGCAGCGCTTTTATCTCGAGAGTCGTGGCATTCAGCCCGAGGTCGCCGAGCGCCTAGTGGTGCTTGGGTTTTTCGACGAAGTTCTTAATCGTTTGCCGGCATTGCCGTTTATCGCAGGCTTACGTGAACGTGTGAGCACGAAACTTCTCGGGGCAAAATCGTGAAGCAAAAAGTTTGCGAATTCGACGAACTTGTTTCAGGCAAGGCACGACGATTTGAAATCGGTAGCCGAGCAATTGCAGTCGTGCGCATCGACGACAAGGTTTATGCAATTGGCGATAAGTGCAGCCACGCCGATGTGTCATTGTCTGAGGGCGAAGTTTTATGCGATACGAAAGAAATCGAGTGTATTCGTCACGCCAGTTCGTTCAGTCTTGAAACCGGCAAACCAAACACTCTGCCAGCGACTCAACCAGTGCCCGTTTATCTCGCCACTGTTGATAACGGCGAAGTCTTCATCGAGTTGAATTGAGAACAATAAATGGCTAGAAACACGACGACACTTGAAATCAAAAACCTCGCCGTCTCGGTTGGTGGTTCGCAAATTTTGAACGATGTCACTCTGACAATCAAGTCGGGTGAAGTGCACGCAGTTATGGGTCCGAACGGTGCTGGCAAGTCGACGCTGTCGGCCGCGCTCATGGGCAAACCGGGTTACGTAGTCACCGGTGGTTCGGTGAAACTCGACGGTGTCGACATGCTGGCTTTGCCGACTTGGCAACGAGCCACGGCAGGTTTGCACTTAATTATGCAATATCCAACCGAGATACCAGGTGTGGCGTTGCATGACGCGATGAGCGCGGCACTCGACGCTCGCAAACGCGACACAGCAAATTTGCGTTCGCTAATTGCAGCAGAAGCCAAGCAGATTAGTTTTGACACCGAACTTGTAGATCGTTCGGTGAATGTCGACTTTTCAGGTGGTGAAAAAAAGCGCAGCGAAACTGTGCAACTTGCGGTGCTGCAACCAAAGATCGCAATTCTTGACGAACTCGACTCAGGTCTCGATATTGACGCCTTGCGCGACTGCGCTCAGCGCGTCGAAGATGCAACCCGCGATATGAACCTAGGCGTCCTTGTGATCACGCACTACAGCAGGCTGTTTGAACAACTCAAACCAGACTTTGTGCATATTTTGACCAACGGCCGCATCGTCAAGAGTGCCGGCCCAGAACTTGCAGACGAACTTGAAGTCACTGGCTACGCCGCATACTGAAACGTGTAAATAAAAATGGTGGGTAGCCCCTAA
>JAQCDY010000122.1 GCA_027729785.1 Actinomycetota bacterium
TTGCCCGATTTGGTGGCGAAATTGGTAAATTTCGCCGCGCGCAAATTGAACGCGCGCGCGTTGACCGTGCGGGCGATGACAATTGCTGATGGATTCAAAATCGTGGCGTACATGAACCATCAATGCAACCATGTTTGCCGTGCAATTCCAAGCGATTTAATTTTGTGACCCTCGTAAAGCCGTTTGAGCCAATACTGGCTAGGGTTTTAGCATGACGCAAGAAGCCTCAAAATATGGCTTGCCGAGCTCATTTCCAGAGTCGGGTCGAATGTTTGCGGTTGTGCGAAAAGTACGTTTGGGCGACGTCACACCCAAGGGTCGGTTGCGACTTGATGCGGTGGCGCGTTACTTGCAAGACATCGCCACTGACGATTCGCTCGACGGCGGCTACGACGAACCGCACTCGTGGGTTGTCAGGCGCACACAGATGTGGGTGACAAGTTTTCCAAAATATTTAGATCAGGTCGAACTAACGACTTGGTGCGGGGCCCTGGGCTCGCATTGGGCAGAGCGTCGCACACAAATCAAATGTGCTGGTGCGGTTGCTATCGACTGCGCGGCATTGTGGGTGCGCGTCGATTTCAAAACGATGAAGCCAGTTGCATTGACTAATGAATTGATAAAGCTGCTCGAAACCGCCACAAAGGGTAGAAAAATTTCGTCGCGACTCGAAATCGGCAGAAATCTGCCCGACCTATCGAGCAACAACGCAACATCGCAAGACTGGCCGATTCGGTTCAGCGACATGGATGCGGTCGGACACCTCAACAACGCCGCCTATTGGGAAGTACTCGAAGAGTATCTTGGCGCTAATTCTGGTCAGCGTGCGCCGTTGCTGGCGACCATCGAACATCACGGCGCAATCGACCCTGGCAACCAAGTGCGCATCGTTACGCAAAAACTAGACGGCCGGGTTGTTCTGCGACATGTGCTTGCCGACGACACGGTCGCCGCAGTTACCGAACTTATTTTGGCGTAGCAGTGTTTTCTTTGAAGACATTTTCGCGGTAAAACTTCAACTCGCGAATACTTTCCCGCACATCGTCCAGCGCACGATGTGCGCCACTCTTCGTCGGGCGAGTAATTTCGATACCCGGGTACCACCGCTTGACGAGTTCTTTAATCGTCGAAACATCCACACTGCGGTAGTGCAGATGGTTTTCAATTTCCGGAAAATATCGCGCCAAGAATCTGCGGTCGGTGCCGATCGAGTTGCCACACAACGGTATTGTGCGTGGCTCAACAACGTGTTGCTTGATAAATTCGAGCGTTGCCGTGCCTGCTTGCTCAAGAGTGACGGTCGAGGCGCGAATCGCCGTGAGCAAACCCGACTTCGTGTGCATCTCGACCACGACTGGGTCCATTGTCGAAAGCACAGCCTCTGGTTGGTTGATCACCAGATCGGGGCCCTCGGCGATCACGTTTAAATCGTCGTCGGTGATCAACGTGGCGATTTCGACGATGACCTCGGTCGCGGGGTCGAGGCCAGTCATCTCGAGATCCATCCACACAAGCACGCCAAGCAATCTATTAGTTTTTGCCCTTCAACTGCACTTCTGCCCAAACTACGTGTCGGCGCCTTTGGGCTCTATCGTCTTAGGCGTGGCAAATTCAACTGCGGGCAATACACCGCGCCAACCGACGAATGTGCCGGTCAAGCGTCTTGATCTTGATTTGCCGTTGCCTGCGCCAGCGCACGCGGGCGATGCGGGCATTGATCTGCACGCACGCGTTGATGCGTTGTTGCCGGCGCGCGGCGGGCGAGTGCTCGTGGCCACGGGCATAGCCGTTGCGATTCCGGTTGGGTTTTTTGGACAAGTCGTGCCGCGCAGCGGCCTCGCATTAAAACACGGCATTTCACTTGTCAACACGCCAGGCATCATCGACAGCGGCTATCGCGGCGAACTGCAAGTGATCATGATCAACACCGACCCGGTCAACGATTATCAAGTCAAGCGCGGCGATCGCATCGCGCAGTTGATTATTCAAGAAGTCGTCGCGACAACTTGGCAAGTTGTCGAAGAATTAGGTGGTGAAGATCGTGGCGGCGGCTTTGGCCACTCGGGCCGCTAGTTAAATTCTATTTTGTATTTGAAATTCGCTGAACGAGAATCTCGCGGCGATGCAGATCTTCAATTTGATCTGGTGATAACCCGAGCAATTCGCTAAAAACTTCGACGTTGTCTTCGCCACGATATTTGATCGTGCCGCGAGTCGACGTGTCAGAACCCGAAAACATCCACGGCGAGTTCGGCAGTTTCACCGTCGAATCACCGCGATCGTCAACTTCGACAAACGCATTGCGTTGTTTTGCCCACTCGGTCTCGGCAACTTCGGCAACCGAGCGCAGTTGACCCATCGCTAGTTTGTGTTCGGCCAGTCGTCGTTCAAGTTCGTCGATGGTGCTTATAGTTGCCGCCCAGTCTTTGATCAGTTGCATCAACTCACCAAGGTTGGCGATACGCGACGAAACTGTTTTAAACCGCGGGTCATCAAGCAGTTGTGGTTGCTGCATTGCCGCGACAAAGAAATCGAATGTTCCACGCTCGGCAGGGTGGCCACTGACGACTGAAGTTATTCCGTCTTTGGTCGTCAATACGGCATAATCTTCGGGCCGAAACGAGCGAATTGCGTCGGGCGAGACAGGTTGATCCCATAAATCATCGTGCGCATGTTCGTTGACATAGAGCAAAGTTTGTGCCATCGAAAGATCTATATATTGCCCTTGGCCTGTGCGCTCGCGCTGAAACAGCGCCGCCAAAATCGCGCTCGCGCACTCGATTGCCGTATAAACATCGGCGTGACTAAATGGATCGTTGGCATAATCGCCGTTGCGTGCGTCGCCTTGGCGCTTGGTCAAACCCATTTCGGCGTTGATAACTGGTGCATATGCGCGGCGATCAACCCATGGGCCCGTGTTGCCATAGCCAGTGATTGAGGCATAGACCAGCCGCGTGTTTCTGGTGCGCAAAGTTTG
>JAQCDY010000018.1 GCA_027729785.1 Actinomycetota bacterium
TGTTTCGTATGAACCAGCAGGCACTTCGCGGGCAACTATGCCCGGCAAAGTCTTGATTGCCGCCCACATTGCGTCTCGATTTTTGCGTTGCGCCGAAACAACCGTTGAAAGTTTTTTCAACTGGGCCAAGCCGACCGCACCCTGCATCTCTGTCATGCGAAAGTTGAACCCACTGCTGGCGCGAGTATCTTCCCATCTCGGCACCGCGGGATTATTTTCGTGTCCGTGATCATGCCACGCGGCCGCCGCCTTGTAGTCGGTCTCATTTTGAAAAACGATCATCCCGCCTTCGCCTGTCGTCATGGTTTTGGCAAAGTCAAAACTGAATGTACCCATTCGACCCCAAGTGCCGAGTGGTCGACTATCCAGAGAACCGCCGCAACCCCACGCGGCGTCTTCAATCAAGGTGAGATTATTTTTACGACAAATGCTGTCGATTTCGAAAAGATTCGCTGGCGTGCCCAACATATGCACGGCAATGACTGCTTTCGTTTTCGCAGTGATCATTTTTGTCAAAGCCTTGGGATCGAGATTCAAAGTGCCGTCAATGTCGGCGCAAACCGGCGTGGCACCCGACTCGATGATCGCTTCGACAGTGGCGACAAAAGTGAAACTCTGGGTGATTACCTCATCGCCTGGCTGCAAATCCAAAACTGCAAGCGCCACCCGCAGCGCAGCCGTACCCGAGGTGACGGCCAAAGCATGCGGCACACCAAGCGAGTTTGCGAAAGCCTTCTCAAAGTCGCGAACCTTCCACTTGTTTTGCCTGATTGCGTCAAACGAGTGACGAAACAAAACGCCACCATGTTGAAAAATATCATCAACTTCAGCCTGTTCTTCAGCACCGATTAGTTCGTACCCAGGCATGTGTTGATTTTACCTAGAAATCTTTACATCTTCTCGAACAGCGAGATGATCCTTGTGTCAGTCAGCGTTGAGCGAAAGTTGCTACCCAGCGCATTTGTCAGTGGCTTTTCATGTTTGATCGTTGCGGCAATCAGTGCGGCACGCAGGTCATCCGTCAGATTTGCGCACACACCCCGCGGCAGTTCAACTTTTTGCAACTCAATCATTTTACGAAACTCCGTGTGTGCGTCGGGGTAAAACTCACCTAGCGCATCTAGCACGATGCAATTTGCAACGCAGTGATGCAAGCCGAAGACGACGCTCAGTGCGGCAGAAAACGGATGAACCACGCCGACATAACTCGTGGCGATCGCGCATCCACCCAGATAACTAGCCACCATCAGATCACTTCGTCGAGCATCGGCCATCATGTCGTTGCTCAAAAACACGTTGCGGCACAGGTTCACGGTTTCGCGCGAATATGCATCACCAATCGCGTTGCGATAAGAACCTGCGAGTGCCTCGATGCAGTGAATGTATGCATCCATACCCGTGAAAAAATATTGGTTACGTGGCACCGTACGCGTCAAACTTGGATCCAGCACGACATGATCAAAAACTGTGAAGTCACTGTTCATGCCCAACTTGAGACCAGTTTCAATATTTGTCATCACGCAAGTTCGTGTCGCTTCCGAGCCTGTACCCGAAATTGTTGGTACACCGATCTTGTGCACGCCGGGTACTCGAACAAGATCCCAGCCTTGATATTCGGCAGCCAGACCACCGTTGGTCAACAAATTAGAAACTGCTTTAGCCGTGTCGAGTGTGATGCCACCGCCAAAGCCAACAATTGTTGCCGGCATTTTATGGCCAGACTTCTGCAACACGGCTACGAGTTCATCGATACTTTGTGTTGTGGGTTCATTGACCGTGCTTACAAAATGAACTGCATCAGTCGGTTTTGCCCCGAGTGAACTGGCGGTGTAATACTCGTTTTTAAAGTAATCATCGATCAAGAAAATTGCATGTGGCGTCTCGGCGCTTCGTTTTGACGCAACCAAGTCGGCAACCCCAGACACGGCGCCATCGCCGAAAGTAAACCGACCAACATTACGCACGATCTTGACGCCCGTGTCGAGAATCGTCATGCCAGACCACGCATTTTGTCAAACATCGCTACAGAGACATCAAATTTTTTGTTGCTCGCTACCACCGTGCAGGGCTCACTGTGAATTCCCTCAGACAAATTGACACCTTCCAATTCAAAAGTACCACCCGCACCGTTGACGATCGCCAAACCCGCCGCCACATCCCAAAACATAATGTTGTGTTCGGCATAAACATCGGCACTGCCAGTTGCTACGAGCGCAAGTGAGGCACAAGCAGAACCAATCATCCGCACTTTGCCAAAACCAGTCAGAACCTCGGCGAAATTTGCCACTGCTTTTGCGTCATCAATCGGAAACCTGCTCGGGAAACCGGTAATCAATGTTGCCTGACCGCGATCTGCGCGATCTGACACAGTCACAGGCTTATCGCCAACGTGGGCGCCAATTCGTGGCCCTCCAAAAATTATTTGTTTTGTCACCAAATTGAACAGCACACCCAGAATTGGTTTGTCGGTGTCCCAGAGCGCGACCGAGATCATCGACGGACCAAGACTGCGACTGAAGTTGTAACTTCCGTCGAGAGGATCAATCACCCATAACAAACTCGGCAATGTCCTGCCAGGGATGAAACCAGTTTCTTCGCTCAGAATCGCAATGCCTGTGTGTTTCAGCCCTTTAATCAGTTCTCTTTCGAGCATTGTGTCAGCCTCGAGTTTGACTTCGCGACCACCAATTTGTAAGTCGACTACATTTTTCGCCGCAACACTATTGGCACGAATAAATTTTTTGCCTACTTTTCCGACAAGTTCGGTCACCAAGATTGTGAAGCCGTGAACGTCGTTAATCGTGATTTCTTGCATTAATTGACCTCGGGGTCTTCAATTTTAAACTGCTTTCGCCAAAGTGGATCGGCATAATAAATTTTGTAAACAAGTTTCATTGTTTGATAAGCGTCGTGCGAAGTGCCGCTTTGCACAGGCTCATTGTTAAGAATGCTCTGTGTGAATGCCGCGATCTCACGATCCCACGATGGGTCATCTCGGTATTCAAATAGTTCTTCCTGCGGGTCTCCGTTGTCATGGTCGGGATCAGCCGTAACCAGCGTCATCGTCTCGTTGCCATAACTCTTTGAACCGCTGAGGATGCCGCGCAAGATGACCCCACCACGTTGCATATTTATGTCGAGCGAAAACTGATGTCGCCACTGAGTTGCTGAACTATTAAGCATCGCCACAACGCCCTGCTCGGTGCGCATCAAGGCATAGGCGTTGTCTTCAACGTTGTATCCCCAATGCCCATTCGAAATAAAACTCTGCACGTCCACGAACTCACCGGCGATTAGTCGCATCAGATCAACCATATGAATGCCCTGATCTAGTAGCACCCCGCCACCGGCTACTTCTCTTTTTGCTCGCCAGTCGGCTTGATTGAAAGTGATCAACTTTGACTTGCCGTAAACCCCGCGCATGTTGATGATGTTGCCATATCGACCCGAACGAATAATTTTCAGCGCATCCTGCACCGAGTCGTGGTACCGGTGATTGAAGCCATACATCAATCGACATTGTGGATTTTTCTTCTCGGTCGCGATGACGCTCGCAATATCGCTCATGTCGCGACCTGGCGGCTTTTCACAAAATACATGCAGACCTAGATTCAAGCCAGCCTTGGTTACTTCGGCTGCAATATCGTTGGTCATACAAACGATCAAGACATCCAGGTCTTGCTCAAGAAGTTGTTGGTACGTTCGAAAATGCGAAACGCCGTTTGGCAATACACCATCACTGGTAAAGACTCGGTCACAGACTGCAATGAGTTTCAAATTCGGATGGCGTTGGATACAGTCGCCGCGTCGCTTACCGACCACCCCGAAGCCCGCAATGCCAACTTTTAGGACTTTTGCGGTCATCTAACTAGTTTAAATTCTCGATCACTTGGGTGCGGTTGCGCTGTGATTCAAAAAGACCGTATCTACGCCGTAAGCAATAAAGGTATAGCCCTCGCTGATTCTTTGTTTAAGCATTTTCGCATCTGGTTGCACCACATGAATGCCGCATGAGACCTTTTGCTTGGCACAAACTTCAAGAATCTTGCTGAGCACATCCTTGTATTTTTTATTTTCAAAGTCACCAGTCATGCCAAGCGACGCCGACAAGTCGTATGGCCCGACCATAATTGCATCAAGACCCTCAACTTTGAGGATTGATTCAAGATCGTTCACGGCATCAATGTGCTCAATTTGCGCGACAACCAGCGACTCCTGTGCTTCTTGCGTATACGAATCAAAAAACTTGCCAAATACGTTTGCGCGTTGAAACCCGACTCCGCGGCGGCCCCTTGGTGGCCAATGACATTCATTAACTATGGCCTGCAATTGTGCTGCCGACGAGATCATCGGCACAACAACGCCAGCCGCGCCTTGATCAAGAGCCTGACGACAATTGATTGGCAACGGACTTGCGACTCGTGCCAGTGGCAGTGTGCCGCCTAGTTCGAGTGCGCGAAAAATATCTGGCAACTGATTTACGGCAACTGGACCGTGTTCCATATCTATAGCTACCCATTGGTAACCCGCACGTCCCATGATTTCAGCAATATTTGAATCAGGAATTTGCATCCAACTGCCAATGACTGGCGAGCCACTTTGCAATGCCGTGCGAATTGTCCGCACTTTTTCAAGCCTGTTCATTGATACCTCGTTGTGCTGACGTGATGCTAAGTAATTTACAGAGAAATGGTGGCGGGGGTAGGATTTGAACCTACGACCTTTGGGTTATGAGCCCAACGAGCTACCGGACTGCTCCACCCCGCGTCGTGCCACTCAGGCTACCAGCGACATGACATAATCGCTGGTGCGATGCCACTCTTCAAACGAACACCCAAGGCGACACAGTCTGACCTCGAACTTCTCAAATCTGAATTGGTAGAGCTACGCAGCGAGTTAACAAAGCGAACGAATGCACTCTCATTGGTTACCGCTGCAACAAATGGGCTGGATCAAAAAATTACGATCATTGATGCTCGACTCAAGACTATGACAACCGAGTTATCGCATCAACTTCACGAACTTGGCACCGAAATTGAATCGCTGGTCAAGACCGCCGATGAATCTGCTTCACGCGAGGCACTCGAGCAACTTCGTGTCAATCAAACTCGTATTGCCAACGAGCAAGCCCGGTACGAGATTGCTTTTCGCCAAGACCTCGCCGAAATTATCGAGCAGATCAGAAAAACAAAGTAACTTAAAAATTAATTGCCGACAAGGGCAATAGCGCGACTGACTAATTCGCGTGCTTCAGCAAGTCGCTTCTGATAGAGCGCAAAATCAGGTGGAGTGCTGCCGAGCGCAGCGTCAGCCTGCGCAAACAACTCTTCAGCCCGAGCGAGCAGAAGAGCCGGAGTGTCAAGATTTGCCGAACTGCCACCACTAGATGGTTGTGTCGTAGCAGTTGTACCGCCACTTGAGTCTGAAGAATCATCTGGCACAACTTCGACCGAGCCATCATCAACGCGATCGCCGAGGTCTTTGTCGAATCCCGGGAACACCTGTGAAATTGCAGCTGTCAAATCATCAGCCATGACGACTCGATTGTTGTACGACACCAAGAATTTGCGAACAAAGATCTGCTTCGCACTCGGGTCATCAGGTCGCACGAATAACGGCCGAACATAAACAAGACCTTTGCTGACGTTGATTATCTGAAGATCACCATAAATTACTCGCGAACCGCGCTGGTCGAGCAAAGTTATTTGCTGTGACACTACGGGATCGCTGCCGATTTCTGCCGCAACCGTGGCCGGGCCCTCGGGAAGTGGTCCGTCAACTTTGTAAATCGTCAACTGACCATAAGTTTTTGGATCACTTGACACAACCATGAACGCACGAAGTTCTTTTCGGGCGTTATCAGCCGAGAACGGAACGAAGGGTCGCAACATCGAGAACACACCTTCGCTCGACTTTGATCGCGGCTCATGAAACATTGTGTAATACGGCTCGAAGCGTGCAACACTTGCGTCTCGCACTTCGCCAGTATTCGCCGCATTCAGGTTAGTAGTGAAGTCACCGGCAACGACGCCAGTCAAACCCTCGGGTTCAATTGCTGGGGCTTGCGCAACGCTCCATGCTGCGTTGCGATTGAAAAACAACGTCGCATCTTCAAATTGGTAGCGCCCGTAGGTGTTGGTCTGCACCCTGAACAAATCTTCTGGGTACCTAAAGTGATCCACTAATTCTTTCGGCGCAAGATCAACCGAAGTAAACAACTTTGGAAACACTGCCTGCCAAGTTTTAATGATCGGATCGTTTTGATCGACCACGTAAAACTTCATCGAACCGTCATAGGCGTCGACCGCGATCTTGACGCTGTTGCGCACGTAGTTAAATGGCGTGTTCAAGCCACTGCCAAAAGTTAATTGATCAATGTTCGCTTGTTGGGCGTATGGATAATGATCCGTAATCGTGAAAGCATCAACAATCCATTGCGCTTTGCCTTCGATAACAACCGGATACGGATCTGCATCAAGTTTCAAGAATGGCGCAACTTTGGCGATGCGATCTTTAATGTTGCGAACAAACATAATTTGCGACTCGTTTTCCAGCAGCGCAGAACCAAACAGGTTGTATTCGCCAAAATGCACAGCAAACGCGACGCGACGAGCGAGCGATGAAAGTTCGACTCCACCCTTGGCTGAATAATTTTGCGCCTTCGTGTCTGAACATGCTTGCTCGACTTCGCCAGTTTTGACCAAAGCGTAAGAGTCAAGACCTTCACCGAAATAAAGTTCGGGCTGAGTAATTTTCAAGCTCGTATAGATCGGGCGACCGTCAACGGTCACTTTGCTCGCCGGGGCGACGATCAGCCCGCAACCGTGCGTATAAAGAAGGTGTCGAGACACCCAAGTGCGGTTGGGAATACCTGCAGAATTCAGTTCACGAGCCGCCACTAATACTTGTTGCTCACGACCGTCAATCTCGTAGCGATCTACGTCTAGGTCGCGAATTGCATAATAAGAAGTTTGCCCTTCGTCTAAGACGAACCGATCGCGCATCTGAATCGGATCAAGTTGGCGAACATCTTGAAGTGGTCCCAAGTCACCAGCAACATCAGCCGCGGTGATTTGTTCATATTCAACTTCGACGATCTTTACCGTGGTTAAGCCCATTGCATTCTTGGTTGCGATTATGTTGCGCTCAATGTAAGGGATCTCTTTGGTGCTGACGTTGGGCTGCACCGAGAATCGCTGCACAACTGCCGGGTAAATCTGCCCCGCAACCAGTGCAACAACGACCCAAAGCATTGTCGCGAGAACTGGCAATCTCCAACTCTTTTGCCAGACATTCCACAAAAACAACGCAGCAACTGCAAGCGAAACCAGAATCATCAAATTCGTTGCCGGCAATTGGGCGTTCACATCGGTGAATGTTGCACCTTTCACGACGCCACGGGTTGACATAGTCAACTCAAAACGACCGAACCAATAGTTCACTGCTCTCGAAAGTGCAATCAACGCGAACAAGACTGAAACATGTGCCTTCGCTTGTGGCGTTACGCGACGACCCTCAGTCTGTAGCTGAATCGCCCCGTTTAGATAGTGCGCAATAAAAGTGACGAGAGCAATCAAAATCAACGCCGCCAAAGACCAACTAATCAAGAACTGAATGAACGGCAACTTGAACACATAGAAACTGACATCACGATTGAAAAGCGGATCTTTAACGCCAAACGATTGCGAATTTCTGAACAACAGCCAGTCTTGCCACTGTGCTGATGCCGGCAAACCGACGAGTAAGCCCAATAACAAAGAAACGACAGCACGCACAAGCCACTGGCGCGTGGCGACAAGTTGGCGATATCCAGCAAGTGCACGTTGCTCGAGTGAAATCGGCACATCGCTCGGCGCTAAACGGTCGGCTAACCAAAGATTTAGAAAAATGACTAATGAAAAAATGACGACAAAAAATGCGCTAAGCGTAATTTTGGTTGTCAGTACACCCCAAAACACATCTGATCTACCGACAACATTGTGCCAAAGCACATCTACATAAAAATTCGCCAAACTCCTGACAGAAATGCCGCCAATGACAAAAACTGCCAAGATTGCCGACCAAACAGCGCGACCTTTCTTGAAAGAACCAAGCCGAAATCCACCACCCGATGAATTCGGGCTACGTGGATTACGGGGCAAGTCGGAGGGGTTCCGCACGCTGGAAAGACTATCTTGAGGCTGGCACTACGAGACACTTGCAACCCGAGTGAATCACAGGGTGTTCGTCACCAGTCGGAAACTTTTCACCGCACGAAATTTCACCTGCAAGAGAATTGTCTTCGGCATCTGCGCAAGGCGGCCCATTTGGATCAACCATCCAACAGACTTTTGCGCCTTTGTCTAACACCAAATATGCGCCTCGACTGTACGCAAGACGGGAGATATCGCCCACCAGCTTGTCGACTTGTTGCATCTTCCACTCACGATAAACACTACGAATCAAACTCGACATTTCGCTTGTGTCACCACCGCTGTTCTCTACGCATTTTTGGATTCGCTCGCGCAGCGGGTAGACGATGTCATCGGCAAGTTTCTTTGACATTACCTGCATCACCGTTGTGTTGCTAACTTTTTTTCGCAGATCTGCTTTGAGGCTCTTTGAAAGCGATTGCGCACCGGACATCGCCGCTTCAATTAGGTCTTTACTGGTTGCTTCAACGAAATTTTGTAACTGATTTTCAAAACTCGGTAAAACTTTTTCGAGTGCCACTTGTGCTTTTTTTGACTGAAGATAGTTCAACATCGCATTCTCTTCGTCCGCCAGCACACGCTTCAATTTTTTGGCAACAACCTCGTCGACGCTGACCAATGCACTGTTGCGTCGATCGAACATCTCTGGATCTGGTTTGACCGGCGTAGGCACTTCAACCTTCTTCGGGGTATCGACGTTTTTAGTCGATGAAGTTTTTGTGCCCCTGACCGAACTGGCAACAGTTTCGGCACCTGCTTGACGCAGTTTTGCAAACAGATCGTCCACGCTCGATTTCTTTTGAACTTGTGCCACATCTGCCGGCTTTGAGATAATCAGCGTTGGCTCAACAACTTTCTCGGGTTCCGAAGCCTCAAGGGTTTCAGGGGTTTGAGTCTGTGCTTGGGGTGTATCTGTGGACGGATGAAGTCGTCGCGATGTTCGACCAAACATCTGCACAATTTTTGCGCGATGACCATCATCTGGCTCTGATTCTGATGTCTGCGCTTCAGGCAATTTGGTTGGCGCAGTTTTCGATGATGTTTCAACAACCGGTGTTTCAGTAACCGGTGTTTCAATAACCGGTGTTTCAATAACCGGTGCGACAAATTCTGGGGCGCTTTGTTTGGGCTCTTCAATCGAAGTTGGCGTTTGTTGATCGACATCATCTTCGAATTTCTCACGATCAAACGGCAAAACATTTGGCGAGACAATTTGGTGTGGTTCGATCACGCTGATTGGTCTGGGCTCGTTGCCAACTGGCACAGCCTGCTGAAACTCTTCAGCAGCGACGTCAAAGTCGGTTAAATCTCCGACCACACCGCTTGCCGCCTCGCTTGCGCGGGCGAAGGCCGACTTCAACCGATCGCGATGGCGAATCAGTTCTTCGATTTGTTGTCGGGCAAGTTCTCGTCGCACAGCGAGTTCGGCGAGAAGTTTTTCACGATACGCGCGCGCCTCGTTGACCATTTCTCGACCCTGTTGCTTTGCCAGTTCAATCTCGGACTCGCTGTCCGAAGATGCATCGATTCGACGACGAGATGCTTCAATCTCTGCTTCTTCACGCAACCTTGCAACTTCGCTGGCCGCATCTCGAACCATTCGCTCGGCAGTTTCCGCCGCGCGGTCACGCATCTGTTGGGCCGCTTCTCGGGCGACCGACAACACTCTGGCTGTTTCTTCGCCTAATAAAGTCGTAACTGTCGCTTCGTCTAGTACACCGGGGTCTGAAAGACCGCGTGTCTGCATCGCGCGCATCTCACTTTCCAAAAATTTCTCTCGCTCTTGTAGACGAGCAAGTTCAGCCGAAACCATTCGCAAGAAATCACGAACTTGACCTTGGTCGAAGCCACGGCGAGTGACATCAAATTGGGCAGATCCAACGGCGGCCGGCGAAGAAGGGTCAGGTTTAGAGAAGCTAATCGCCATCAGGCAAGATTAAGCCCTATTTATAGTTCGATTGCGTCATTGGCGATGACGCTGCCACCCAACTCTTCAAGCACGCGCAGTGCTTCTGCAAGATTGGCCACGGGAACAATTCGTAGTTTCGAACCTGCGACGCGTCTGGCTGCGCTGAGTTCTTCGGGGGTTTGCGCGCTCGGCACGAGAAAAACTCTTGCACCAGCCGCTTTCACTGCGACAGTTTTTTGACGCAGTGCGCCGATCGCGCCGATGCTTTCGTCGCCGTCAATCGTGCCTGTCGCCGCGACTTTCACACCACCCGTCAGTTCACCGGCGGTCAACTCGTCGAGCAAGGCAAGAGTGAATGGGAGACCAGCAGACGGACCACCGATCAGGTCGGTATTAATCTCAACTTCAAACGGTAAATCAACTTTTCGAGTGTCCGCGGGCCACACACCGATGATCGTTCGATTCGGATCATCCGGGCTGACCATCAACTCAATTTTCTTGGTGATGCTGTCGTTTGATTTATGTGGCGTGATCGTGATTTCAACGACATCGCCCGGCGAATAATCGGCCATGATCGGCAGCAGATCTGACAGTGATGGTATTTCGATGCCATCAAACGCGGTGATCGTGTCACCCGGATCAAATTGCAAACACGCACTCAGTGGCCTCGGTGTGTCCTCGCAAACGAGTCTTTCAATGATTAGTGCACCATATTTGATCGAGACGTCATAGCCAAGTCGATTTAACGCAACATACTCAGCGATCTGTTTCGCCGACGACATCGCTTGAAATCCGAGTTGACGCCGTTCGCTCGGGCTTGAGTCTCCAAATTTTTCTTTGCGTGTCAAAACATCGACATCAGGATCGAGCACGCCCACGAGCGCATCAAGCGCCGAAAGTTTTGATCCGTATGCGGTGACGAACAAGATCGGCGAGGAAGTTTCATAACGTGTGATCTCTTTTAGCGCGGCTTTGTCAAACGAGAATCGCGACGCAACATCTTCGGCAGTGCCCGGTGCGACTTCCCAGTAATTCACTTTTATAAAAGCAGAAACTATTAGGGCTCCAGTCACGAGCCAAACAATTGTCAACATCGGCAGAGCCCACCACATGTTGCGTTGGCGTGGCGCGATAATGGTCTCCTGCTCAGCCGAGACGGTCGGCGATACGCTAGAAGGAGTTGTGGTTGTGTCGATACTCATGTCACTCACCGTCTTTGATGTTACGGTCAGGTCTGTCGCAATCATCATGCTGAGCATGATTGCTTTCCGGTTTGCTAACCGCGGGCGCACAAAGGCGCAATTCAAACCGTTGATGGTGCGAGTCGACAATCGTCGCCCCGAGATATACCAACGTTCTGCAAAAGACAAAATTCTGCGATCGGCAGGGTTATTGGGTCTGAGCGGGCTGGCAATTGGCATCTGCGTCGCCGCCGTGATTTCGGTTTTGGCTGCATTTTTATTCTCGACATTGACAAGTTCACTCGGTAGCTGAACCGTGAAAATTCTTGTAACTGGGGCGGACGGTTTCATCGGATCGCATGTTGTCGAGACGCTCGTCAAACACGGACACGAGGTGCGAGCCTTCGTGCTGTACAACTCGTTCAACTCTTGGGGATGGCTGGACGAAAGTGACGAAACGATTCGCGAAAGCATCGACGTCTTCGCCGGCGACATTCGCGACCCGCACGGTGTCGATAAAGCAGTCGAAGGTCAAGAGGTTGTTTTGAACTTGGCTGCGCTGATTGCGATTCCGTATTCGTACCACTCGCCCGACACCTATATAGATACGAATATCAAAGGCACGTTGAATATTTTGCAGGCTGCGCGAAGGCACAATGTGTCGCGTGTCGTGCAAACTTCAACCAGCGAAGTTTATGGAACAGCCCAATACATACCGATTGATGAGCAACATCCGCTGCACCCACAGTCGCCCTACGCCGCATCAAAAGTTGGGGCAGACCAACTCGCCCTCAGTTTTCATGCGTCATTTGATTTACCTGTTGGCATTTTGCGACCATTCAACACTTATGGTCCACGGCAATCCGCTCGCGCCGTGATCCCGACGATCATCAGCCAACTTTTGAACAAGCACGAGGTCAAACTTGGTTCGGTTTCACCAACTCGTGATTTCACTTTCGTACACGACACGGCAATGGGTTTTCTGGCTGCTGCGACCAATGACGCAATAATCGGCCAAACGATCAACCTCGGTAGTGGTTTTGAAATATCGATAAAAGAAACTGCCGAGACGATCGCCAAGATCATGAATACCGATCTCAAGATGACCAACGATGAGCAGCGCATTCGCCCCGAAAACTCAGAGGTTGAAAGACTGCATGCATCAATTGCCAAAGCCGCAGATTTGCTCGGGTGGCAACCGCAACTAAAGGGACTTGAAGGTTTTAAGATTGGCCTCAAACAAACAATCGAATGGTTTTCGAGCCCGGCGAATCTGTCTCGCTATAAGGCTGATCGGTACAACCTCTAACTAGATGGCGACCTCTAATTCTTCCAAGCAGGAGTTTCTTGCAGTTTTAGAATCAGTGCTTGGAAAAGCTTCGGGTTCACCAATCGCTTTGCATGAACCGAACATCGGCGCATTAGAAAATGAAAAAGTTGCCGACTGCCTCAATTCTGGATGGGTTTCATCGGTCGGCGAGTACATTACGCAATTCGAAACAGACCTCGCCAAGTTCACGAACGCAAAACATGTCGTTGCCGTGGTCAACGGCACTGCCGCGTTGCACCTGGCGCTGCACGCAGTCGGCGTGAAACCTGGAGATGAAGTAATAGTTCCGACACTGAGTTTTGTCGCGACCGCCAACTCGGTTTCGCATTGCGGTGCGATTCCCCACTTCGTGGATAGTGACAGTCAAACACTTGGCCTCGACCCTGATGCACTGCGCAACCATCTAAGTAGAAATACTTCAATTCGCGATGGCCAACTGATCAACTCAAAAACCGGGCGGAGAATCAGCGCAGTTGTTCCGATGCATACATTTGGTCACCCAATGCAGATCGAAAAACTGCTCGAAGTTGCCGCAGAATTTAATTTGACTGTTGTCGAGGATGCAGCCGAATCAATCGGCAGTTTTGTTGGCAAAGTTCACACTGGAACATTCGGCAAAGTCGGAATCTTGAGTTTTAACGGCAACAAAACGATCACCACGGGTGGCGGCGGCGCAATTCTGACAAACGACTCGATGCTTGCTGAACGAGTTCGGCACTTGGCAACAACGGCGAAATTGGCCCATGATTACCAATACCTTCACGATGCCGTGGCGTTCAACTATCGAATGCCAAACATCAACGCTGCTCTTGGTTGCGCCCAAATGCAACGGCTCGACCAGTTTCTAAAAGCCAAGCGTTCATTGGCAGAGAAATACGCGCAGGCTTGCAAAATTTCTCAGACTTTGAGTTTCGTCGACGAACCGAGCGGAACCACCTCGAATTATTGGCTGAATACAGTGCGTCTGAATTCTCCGGACTTGAAAACCCGGGATGCGCTATTGGGCGCATCCCGAGCTGATGGCTATTTATGCCGACCCGCCTGGAATCTGTTGCACACTTTGCCGATGTATCAGCAAGCCCCACGCAGCGAACTGAAAGTTGCCGAAGAACTTGTGAACTCGCTGATTAATGTCCCGAGTAGTGCCCGCCACTTTTTGGGAAACATATAATGCGGCGAAAAGTCTGTGTCGTCACAGGCACTCGCGCCGAATACGGATTATTAAAACCGGTAATGACACTTTTGAAATCCGACCCTGAAGTTCAATTTCAACTCGTCGTCACGGGTTCTCATCTTTCAACAAAACACGGCATGACCGTTAAACAAATTGAGGCTGATGGTTTCATTGAAGATGCGCGGGTGCAAATAGATCTATCGGACGACTCGAGTCTGGGTGTTGCAACAGCAATGGCAAATACAACAGCCAAAATGGCAGAAACTTTAAGCCGACTCTCACCAGACGTCCTCGTAGTTTTAGGTGACCGTTACGAAATACTTTCGTGTGCTCAGGCGGCGCTAATTCTGGGTATCCCGATTGGCCACATTCACGGTGGCGAAGTAACCACTGGAGCATTCGATGACAGCATCAGACATGCGATCACCAAAATGTCGAGCCTTCATTTTGTCGCTGCGCAAGATTACGCGCGACGCGTCGTGCAGCTGGGCGAACAACCGAATTCTGTCTTTAATGTCGGCAGTCTCGGAGTTGATCTGGCTCTGAGTTGTAAGACGATCGGCCGACAAGAACTTAGCGATGCGTTGAAAATTCAGATCACTAGTCCGATTCTGCTTGTGACTTACCATCCGACTACGCGTGCAACGAGCGCAGCATCAAATGAAATTGACGAAGTTTTGGCGGCACTAGGCAAGTTTGATTTCTGCACAATTGTGTTCACGGGTGCCAATGCAGACCCTGGCAATAGTGAAATAACTTCCAAAATTGCTCAATTTGTTTCAGCCGACCCCAAAAAGCGTTCTCTCCACGACTCGCTCGGGCAAAGAAATTATTTTAGTTTGATGAAGTTATGTGACGTCGTCGTTGGCAACTCATCGAGCGGAATCATCGAGGCTCCAGCATTTTATGTGCCTACCGTAAATATCGGCTCACGCCAGAATGGTCGACTACGTGCCGATTCGATCATTGACGTGAAAGTCGAGCGACAACAAATACAAACGGCAATTGAGACCGCACTGTCATCGACCTGGCGCGAGCGATGCTCAAAAACAAAGAGTGTCTACGGTTCTGGAAACTGTGCGCAACGAATTACGGATACTCTTAAAACCGCAGAACTCAGTGTTAACAAAACATTCTTTGATCTTGCGTGATCGCCATGACGACAAACCACAAAATCTTCATCGTCGCTGAAGCCGGTGTAAACCACAATGGCTCAATCGATCTGGCACGAGAACTCGTTGACGCAGCAGTTGATGCAGGAGCCGATGCAGTCAAATTTCAGTCGTTCGTTGCTGCATCAATTGTGACTGCCACGGCCAGCAAAGCCGAATATCAAATTGCCAACATGGGTTCAAGTGAGTCGCAACTAGAAATGTTGAAGAAACTCGAGCTATCTCATGCTCAGCAACGTGAACTGTTTGAGTATTGCAAAAATCAGGGTATTCAATTTCTTTCGACGCCCTTTGACTTCGAGAGTTTGAAGTTTCTCACGGCAGATTTAGGTCTAGAGACGATCAAAATTGGTTCGGGCGAACTAACGAATGCACCGTTTCTTTACGAAGTCGCGCGTTCGAGCAAAAAAATTATTCTTTCAACGGGCATGAGCACAATTGACGAGGTAACTGAAGCACTAGGTGTGATCGCTTTTGCGATGACAAACGATTCGAGCCAGGCTCCTACGTCAAGTTCAATAGTTGCAGCACTAGCAAGCACTGAAGGCAACTCGGCAGTCAAGTCACGGGTGACGTTGCTGCACTGCACGACTGATTATCCAACAAAGCCGAGCGATGTGAATTTAAATGCGATGCTGACTCTGCGCGACCAGTTTGGTTGTCAAGTCGGATTCTCGGATCACTCGGTTGGGATTCACCTTGCAGTTGCCGCTGTAGCGATGGGTGCAACAGTAATTGAAAAACATTTGACAATTGACCGCAACTTGCCGGGCCCCGACCATAAAGCGTCGCTTGAACCAAACGAGTTTAAAACTCTCGTTGACCAAGTAAGGGACCTTGAAGACGCGTTCGGTGATGGCACAAAACGACCAACTGAAATTGAACTTAAAAACAAAAAGATTGCTCGACGAAGCCTTGTTGCATCTCAAGCGATTAAAAAAGGTGAAGCTTTCACGGCAAGCAATGTTGCCATTAAAAGACCTGGGACTGGTCGCTCGCCTTTCGAATATTGGGCTCTGCTCGGCACAAAAGCCACGCGCGACATCGCTGAACACGAATTGATCTGACAATGACCGTGAAAAAGAAGTACTTGATCGCTTGTGGCGGCCACGGTCGCGTCGTGCTGGATGCATTGATTGCATCGCAACAAAAAGTTGACGGCATCATTGACGCTCAACTCGCTAAAGATTCAGAAATATTCGGCGTCAAGGTGCTCGGCGATGATCAACTTCTAAAGTCTTTTGCTCCATCGGTTGCGCAACTGGTCAATGGCCTCGGCTCAACGGGCAACACGATCAAACGCATTGAGGTCTTTGAACACTGGTCAGATCTTGGTTACGAATTTGTGGGTGTCATCCACCCTGCGGCGTCAATCGGCGCCGAGTGCAAAGTTAGTCAAAGCGCGCAAATAATGGCAGGGGCTGTTCTACAAAACAGAGTAAGTATCGGTGAAAATGTGGTGATCAACACTCGCGCGTCTGTCGATCATGATGCAATAATTTCCGACCATGCAGTGGTGTCACCTGGAGCAATCATTTCTGGTTCAGTCAAGATCGGTCGTGGATCGTTCGTCGGCGCTGGTGCGGTAATCATTCAAGGCATTGAAATTGGCGACAATTGTGTAATCGGTGCTGGCGCTGTTGTGCGTCATAACGTAAAACCACAAACCACCGTCGTGGGTAACCCTGCAGCACAATTAGAATAGAAGCAATGTCAAATTGGCGAGATGCGCTCGTTTCGAGTTCGACGACACTTCGTCAAACCATCGAAGCAATCACTGAAGGCAGCCT
>JAQCDY010000123.1 GCA_027729785.1 Actinomycetota bacterium
GTGATCACATGGGACGAACGCGGTTTTGGGCAAACCAAATGGGACGGAAAGGATTTCACATATTGGGATTCTGCTCGCGACTGCCTGGGGTTGATGGATCACTTCGGAATCAAAAAATGTGTGATCGGTGGAATGTCGCAGGGCGGATTTTTGTCAATGCGCGCGACACTCATAGCTCCTGAGCGCGTAACTGCACTCGTGTTGATTGACACGGCTGCCGACAACGACAACGAGGAAACTTTGGCTAAGTATCGAATGATGGTCGACACCTGGGTGCAACATGGGCCGGTGCCAGATTTAACCAACGCGGTCGTAAACCTCATTGTTGCTGATCCTGCAGAAAATCCAAAGTGGGTGGCCAAATGGCAAAACTTTTCGCGCGAAGCAATCAAAGCCACCGCAAGTTGTTTGCTCGATCGCGACGACATCACGGCGCGGCTCGGCGAAATTAAATGCCCCGCGATAATCATTCATGGCACTGCCGACGCGTCTATCTTGATGGACCGAGCAGAGGCTCTGCAGGCTGGACTAGTCGGCGCAGGCAAGATCGTGGCGATTGAGGGTGCGGGGCACGCCGCCAACTTGACGCATGCCCAGTTGGTTAATCCGCCGTTGCTTGAGTTTTTGCGACGGGTAACTAAATAGATTAAAGACTGTGATCTCGCCGAACGATCAAGAGCGCTATCTAACTTTCAGTCGCGAGCAGTGGTCGGTGTTGCGTGCACAGACATCGCTGACCCTTACAGAAAAAGAACTTGAAGCAGCGCGCGGAATTAACGATCGAATTGATCTAGAAGAAGTTGCAACGGTGTATTTGCCGCTGACTCGATTAATAAATCTTTACGTTGCCGCGACACAAAACTTGCACCGCGTGTCGGCGACATTTCTTGGCAAGATGGCGCCGAAGATGCCGTATGTGATCGGCATCGCGGGCAGTGTTGCAGTTGGCAAAAGTACGTCAGCGCGAATTTTGCAGTCGCTTTTGGCGCGATGGCCCGAGCACCCGCGTGTCGAGTTGATAACCACCGATGGCTTTTTGTATTCGAACGCGGTGCTTGAAGAACGCGGACTGATGAATCGCAAGGGGTTTCCTGAAAGTTACGACACAAAAAAACTGCTGCAGTTCGTGCGTGATGTGAAAGCAGGAATGCCCGAAGTCGCTGCACCCGTTTATAGCCACGTCATATACGACGTGATGCCGAATCAAGAAGAAATCGTTCGACAACCCGACATTTTGATAATTGAAGGATTAAATGTGTTGCAGGTTGGCTCGGCAACGACTGATTTCGTTTCTGATTACTTTGATTTTTCGATTTATATTGACGCTCGCGAGGCTGACATCGAGGCGTGGTTTACAGAGCGCTTTCAAACTTTGCGCAAGACGATCTTTCAAGACCCAGACAGTTTCTTCAAACATTTCGCCGACCTAACCGAAGAGCAGGCGATTTCGCTCGCCCACGAGATTTGGGCTGGGATCAACGGCAAGAACTTGAAAGAAAATATTGAGCCCACACGCTCGCGCGCGTCGCTCGTGTTGCACAAAGGCGCTGACCACAAAGTCAACGCCGTGCACCTGCGCAAGCTTTAAAAGTTAGCGGTGCAGTGAGTTGAGATAGTTGTAGACGGTGATGCGCGAGACGCCCATCGAGTCGGCAACATCTTCAACGGCCCGTCGCAAAGTGAACGCACCACGCTCGTCGAGAAGTCGAATTGCGCGCTGTTTTGCGGTGCGCGACAGGTCTGAAAGTTTGGCGCCGAGTTCGCGTTCGACCGATTCGATCATCCGATCTAACGCGCCGTGCAATGCAGGCAAGCGAACCGCCGCAACTATGACGCCGTTGCTTTCAAGTGGCACATCGCCGGGCTTGATGTGGTCAGGATCGATCAACGTTGCACCAATTGCCGCAAGTAGCGGTTCAATTATTTTGATCAGAGAATCTTGCGCGGTGGCTTTCATGAGTCGAATCGCGACACAGAGACATTGACAAAGGTTGCACCGTTACCATAGGCCATACGCAACAAATCAGCGACCACTGTTGGCAAAGTTTCGACATCGACGCTGAACAGAGAACCGAACGGGCCAAAATCGACGGCGATGCCATGTGCTTCGACTGCGGCCACTGCAGCGGTGACATGCACGCCAGGGTCGCCTTCGATGAATGGTTCGATCGTGAATTCAACTGTCAACATATGCCTGTCAATATACACAAGCAATTTGCAGCAAAGTCAGGTTGATTTGCGTTTATGCGAACACCGTTGCTGAGCGTACGCTTGGCTCATGGCGAAAGCGATGTCAAACAAACCAGTTTCAGCGGCTCAAGAAAAGCATGGAGCGGCGGTCGGTTTGAAAGACCAAGTTGGCGGACTGATGAAGTCAACCGTGGCCTTGCGGCGCGAATTGCATAAGTGGCCCGAAATTGGCAACACTCTGCCCAAAACTCGCGAACAAGTTTTGAGCGCTCTTGAAGGCCTGCCACTTGATATCACTCTGCATAAAACAACAAGTGGCATCGCTGCGATGTTGACCGGCGACAAGCCAGGACCGACCGTGATGTTGCGTGGCGACATGGATGCCTTGCCGATGCCTGAAGATACGGGTCTCGACTTTGCATCAAAGACTAAAAACTGTATGCATGCGTGCGGGCATGACACGCACACTTCGATGCTCGTTAGTGCGGCCAAATTACTCAGCGATCGACGTGGCGAGATACCCGGGCGCGTGCTGTTTATGTTTCAACCCGGTGAAGAGGGCTACCACGGTGCAAAATTTATGCTTGAAGAAGGCCTGCTCGATGTCGCCAAAAACAAAGACGGCAGTGAGTCGCCGATAACGGCGGCGTACGCATTGCACATCACTTCGTCAATGCCCGCGGGCACCATCGGCACACGCAGCGGACCAATGATGGCCTCGAGCGATGTTCTGTCGATCAAAATAACTGGCAAAGGTGGTCATGCTTCTGAGCCGTTTAGA
>JAQCDY010000019.1 GCA_027729785.1 Actinomycetota bacterium
TGTGTCGCCCTTGCCTGGCTCTTCGCCGATCGACAACAACCCAACGCGCGGGTTCTTGACACCAAAACGAACGTCGGCGTACACGCTGCCCATCAATCCAAATTGCACGAGCCACTCTGGTTCAACTTCGGTATTCGCACCTGCGTCGAGCAACACGGTCGGCGTCGTGCCTGGTGCGGGTATCGGCGTGGCGATCGCCGGTCGCTTTACACCGGCGATGCGACCCATGCGCAACAGCGCCGATGCCATGGTCGCACCGGTGTTGCCTGCCGAAATCATCGCGCTCGCCTTGCCGTCACGCACCGCTTCGGCGGCGCGCACGAGCGTCGAATCTTTTTTGTTGCGCACAGAACTTGCGGCGTCTTCGTGCATCTCAATAACTTCGCTCGCCTCGATCAACTCGAAACCGTCGCGGCCTGCCAAATCACGGGGACCAACCAGGATTACGTCAATGCCTGCGGCTACGGCTTCGCGCGCGCCAGCGATTATTTCACCGGGTGCCTTGTCGCCCCCGAGGGCATCAACAGCAATTGGCAGCATCGTTACGACAAACGACGCGAAGGCCCGAAATTAACTCGCGTCGACGTTGACCGCGACACGACCCTTGTACCAGCCACAAGAGCCGCAAACCGTGTGCGGGCGCTTGGCGGTGCCACATCGAGGGCATGAACTTGAAGTTGGCGCCTTGAGTTTCCAGTTCGCAGCCTGACGCATGCGACCCTTTGATTTAGATTTCTTTTTCTTTGGAACTGCCATCGCAAACTCGGCTTTCGTAATTTCTGAACTGACTAAAAAATTAAGATTCTCGAACGAACTGCAATGCTATCTAGTTCCAACGCATTTTACACAGAGCCTCATTGGCTTTCATCGGTTTTGAGCGCATCCAATGCGGCCCATCTCTCGTCACGCATCTCGCCCGAACACGAGCATGGCGTCGACTGCAAATCAGCACCGCACTGCGGGCACAGCCCCTCGCAGTCAGCCCGACAAAGTGGTGCGAGTGGCACTGCCAACAAAACATTCTCACGAGCCATTTCGACCAGATCTAATTGCTCACCAGTTATCGGATAAGCATCAGGGTCGCTGATCACCGCTTGATACAACTCTTGCACTTGAATTTGTGCGCGGCCAGTCAGCGGTCGCAAACACCGCCGGCATTCGCAGCGCCAATCGGCTTGAAGCGTGCCGTGCACGACGATGCCATCAGTCAACGCTTCAAGCGTCAGACCAACATCAACTTTTGAACCGGCAACGATTCGTTCGTCGGCGAAGTCAAATTCACTCGCGTCAATCTGTCGGTCTACCTCGCGAATGCTCCCGGCGCGCCGCAACAACTCGGCGATGTTAATTAAAAGTGATGACGCCAAAACTCGGTTTAAAGTTCTTCGTCTTGATCAAACAAACCGCTGGCGGTGTCGTCGAGCGAAACTTCGCGGGCGGGTTCTTGGGCGACGATCGACAATCGAGCACGACCCTCGGCCACGGTTTTTGTCAGACGGTCCAGCAAGATCTCGAAACTTCCCAAACGACGATCCAAAAAGTCTTCGGTCTCGCTCTTCAATCGACGCGAATCTTCATTGGCTGCCTCGATTACTTGCCGGGCCCGAGCCTCGGATGCCCGCACGACTTCGGTGCGTTGCACCATGCGCTCGGCTTGCACCCTTGCGGCTTCCAAAATTTCGTCTGCTTCGCGCTGGGTTTTTGCGAGAAAGTCGGCCCGCTCTTTGAGCATCCACCGCGCTTCACGAATTTCAACAGGCAAACTGTCGAGCGCATCTTGCAATGTCGCCAAGACCTCTTCGCGATTAATTTTTGGGGCGCTCGACAACGGCGCATTTGGCGCGCTCGAAATTGCGCCAATCGCCTCGGTGATGAACGATTCTGAATCTCCAAGTTTAACCGGCACGGTCTCGCCGTCGAACGAATCTACAACTCTGTCGTAGTTATTAAAGTCATCTATCTCATCAGTTGGCATATCTCTCCCTACTTTTCAAGTTTAGTGATCGCATCAACGACGACCGATGGCACAAGCGCGGCGACACTGCCTTTGTTCTGGGCGATATCTCGCACATAACGACTGCTAATAAACGAATTCTCTGGGCGCGCAATCATCAACACCGTTTCTATTGCCCCCACCGCGCGATTGGTGTCGGCCATCTGTACCTCGACGTCAAAATCTGCGGCGTTGCGCACGCTTTTGACGATGAAATTCGCACCAAGCTTTTTCGCGGCGTCAATTGCCAAACCCGATGCAGCGTTCACAGTCACACCCTTGATATGACTCGTCGCCGATTTGGCCATCTCGACACGCTCGGTCACCGAGAACATGCCGATTGGTTTTTCGGGGTTATGCATCACCACTACGACGACTTCACCAAACAAATTTGCAGCCTGACCAATAATGTCAAGATGCCCGAGATGAATCGGGTCAAAACTGCCGGGGAACATAACTTTCATCGCATCCCCTACGGTACTCGGCTCAAATACGTCACGTGGGTGCGCCCATAACGCTTGGCTCGCGTCGTCTCCCACCCAGAAATTCCAGTAATTTCGCGACCACTTTCAGCGACAACCAGCGGCGCCGAAATCTGATCCAGCAACTGTTGCCACTTGACAAAGTCATAAGGCGGATCCGCCAAAACAAAGTCGACATTCGTGTACCGCGCGAGCCCCGAGATCGCATCACCTCTGACAACCGTCGTGCGACCAGTCAAGTCGAGCTTTTTGATGTTGTCTTGCAAACTTGTCAGCGCATCAGCGTCACGCTCGATAAAAATACAATGCTCTGCGCCGCGCGACAATGCTTCGATACCCAATGCGCCAGAGCCAGCGAACAAGTCCAAGACTCGTGCACCAATTATCACATCCATGCTCGTCAATGCGTTAAAAATCGCTTCGCGCGCCATATCGGTCGTCGGCCGTGTCGTGTCGCCAACCGGAGCGACTATTTTTCTTCCGCGCAGTTCTCCGGCCACAATTCGCATGAGTTCACGCTATTGCCAACAGCACTTATTTTGAGTCACCGATAATTTCTCGCATAACTGGTTGAATTAAGCAGTGAACAACAACTCTGACCAGTCTGACGACTTTGTCTCGGGTCGAGCCGAACCACCATCTGAGTCGATTGTTTGTGTTGACTGCGGAGGAAGTGCCCACCTGCTTACGCATCCACCCGAAGACGGCATCTGGCAAGTCGGCGAAGTTGTTGCCTACCGTTGCAGCGACTGCCGTGACCGTTGGGACATCGTGCTCGCCCCCGAAGGCGAATGAACCGAACTAGTTCTTAAACAAAAACTCTTCTTCGTCGGGCGTCAATAGCAAGTCGATCTCGTCGCGAATCTCTTTATGGCTGGTCAAAGTCGGATCATTGACGATTATTTCGATTGCGGCTGCCCGTGCCAACTCGATCAAATCACGATCTCGACGCAACGAAGCAAGTTTCAAATCACTGCGACCTTTTTGTGCCGTGTTCATGATCGTGCCCTCTCCGCGCAATTCGAGATCGACTTCTGCCAGAAAAAAACCATCGGTGGATTCGACTAGTGCGTCGACCCGTGGCGATGAAACTTCGGGGTCGCTCGTGACAAGCCAACACCGCGACGCGATCACACCGCGCCCGACACGACCACGAAGCTGATGCAATTGCGCGATGCCAAACCGATCGGCGTCGAGCACGACCATGCAGGTCGCATTCGGCACATCGACGCCAACTTCGATGACGGTAGTCGCGACCAAAACATCCAGCTGTCGATTTCGAAACTTGGTCATCGTTTCATCTTTTTCGTTGGACGACATTCGTCCGTGCAACAAACCCAACTTGAGACCTTTCAACTCGGTTTTGGCGAGAAGTTTGAAGGTGTCCTCGGCGGATGCGACTTGCAGTTTGTCGCTTTCTTCAATCAATGGACAAACCACGAATGCCTGCTGACCCTGCGCAACCGCCTCGCGCACATCAGACCACATTTTGGTTTCCGATTTTTCGCCAGCAACCCACAAAGTTTTTATCGGCGTTCGACCCGGTGGCATTTCGTCCAGCACGCTGACATCCAGGTCGCCGTATACGGTCATCGCTGCGGTTCGCGGTATCGGTGTCGCCGTCATCACCAACACATCAGGCGAAGTCATGACACTTTTTGCAGTTTTCGAGCCCTTGTTACGCAACGCCGCCCGTTGCTCGACGCCAAAGCGATGTTGTTCGTCGATCACGACAACGCCAAGCGACGCGAATTCGACGCCTTCTTGAATCAACGCGTGCGTGCCAATCAAAATGTCGATACCGCCGTTTGCCAAATCGCGCAGCAATTCGCGGCGACGCTCGCTGGTGATGCGACTGGTCAACAATTCGACGCGCAACTGACGATCACCGAAGAGGTTGTTGTCATCTGGCACCAGTAATCCCTCAAGAAGTTTTTGTACGCCCGCAAAATGTTGCTCCGCCAAAACTTCGGTTGGCGCCATCAGCGCACCTTGATGGCGACCCTGAACGGCCGCCAACATTGCCGAAACCGCGACCACCGTTTTGCCGCTGCCGACATCACCTTGCAGCAACCGATGCATCGGGTGCGGTGCGGCCAAATCTTGATCAATCTCGTTGATCACGCGCTGTTGCGCACCGGTGATAGCAAACGGCAACGCAGCGATGAATCGTTGTTGCAATTTGCCACCGACAATGTGGCGAATACCCGTGCTATCCAGTTCGAATGCACGCTTGCGGCCAACTAACACGACTTGCACGCGCAACAACTCGTCAAACGCCAAACGTCGACGCGCGTTTTGCTTGGCGACCATCGAATCTGGAAAATGAATCGACCACAACGCGCTCGTGCGATCTGCGAGTTCAAGTCGTTCACGCAAATCAGCCGGCAGCGGATCAGAAATGCCGCGCTCACGACAACGCTCGAGCGCGTTTTCAACCCAAGTTGCGAGTTCCCAAGTCGAGACCTGCACTTTTTCACTCTGCGGATAAATCGGCACGATACGACCGGTGCGATCGCCAATCAAGTCGACTAGCGGGTTGCTCATCTGCAGCACGCCGCGAAACAAATCTGGCTTGCCGAACATCGCTACTTGCAACCCAACTTTGAGTTGTCGCTCGCGCCACGGCTGATTGAAGAAAACTGCCGTCAAGCGCCCCGACTCGTCACCGACTTGAACATTGACAATCGTCTTGCGATTTTTGGTCGTAAATTTCGAAACTTTGCGAACCTCGACGATCACGAGGGCTTCTTGTCCCGCGACAAGATCGCTGACCCGTGCTTCGTTGGTGCGATCCACCCATTTGCGCGGATAATTCGTCAACAACTCGAGCACGTTGTTGATGCCGTATTCGGCGAGTGCGGCTTTGCGTTTTTCGCCGACACCTTTCAGAACTTCAACATCAATTGCAGCGAGATCGCGCAAAGTAATTTGGCCCGTCATGCGGGTCTCAACTTATTCAACACCAAACAAATACGGATACAGAGGCTGACCACCAAAGTGCACTTCACACGAAATGTGCGGGTGCGACTGCCCCACGTGCACCACGAGCGCATCTGTGGCTTGCGAAGTTGCATCACTTCCCGTGATGATCGTCAGCAGTTCGCGCTGCGGCGTAATTAGTTTTGCCAACAAGTCGTGGCACACGTCATCGAGCGTTTTCGCAACTGCGACCACCCCGTCACCACGCACGAGACCTATAAAGTCGCCCGCCTTAACCGGCCCCGCATCAGAGTTCGTATCGCGAATTGCTTGCGTCACTTCGCCAGTCGCCACCGAACTCGCTGCACGCAACATCTGCGAACCGTTGTGCTCGGCCGATGCCTCAGGGTCGTAGGCGACGAGCGCCGCGAGCGCCTCGGGCATCGAACAAGTCGGCACGACACGCACATCTTTTTTCGTCAACTCGTCGATCTTGTTGGCTACGGCAATGATATTTTTGTTGTTCGGCAAAATCACAACCTGCGTGGCGTTCATGTGTTCAACTGCGTCAAGCAATTCTTGAGTCGACGGGTTCATAGTTTGACCACCTGTAACGACGCCATGCACACCCATCTGCCCGAACAGTTCTGCCAAGCCGTCACCACTGGCAACAGCCACGACCGCGCATGTAACCGGCGGCAAAGCCGACTGCATGAAATTATGACGTTCGCCTGCGCCAGCAACACCACCCGACGGTATGCCGATGGTTGCTTCACGCTTCGCATGCTCTTCGGCAACTTCTTCGAACAAGTCAGTGATGCGAATTTTTGATGGTCGACCGCCAACATTTAATGGCGCCTCAACTGCCGCGCCGATGTCGTTGGTGTGAATGTGGCAGTTGTAGATGCCATCACCACCGACTACGACAATCGAGTCACCGATTTCTCCCCACGCATTTTTGAACTTCTTCAGTTTCGTATCATCAAGATCAAGCAAGAACATCACTTCATAGCGCAACTCGCTGACATCAACGCTGCCGTCGCTGGCTTGACGCAACGCAACTTTCTCGAGTTGCTCGGCTGACGGACCATCGTCATAAATCGGCTCGGGCAATGGCTCACCGTCCACAACATGCAACGCCGAATCAAGCAACAACATAAAACCGGCGCCACCAGCATCGATGACACCCGCATCTTTCAAAACTGGCAACAACTCGGGCGTATTGTCGAGCGCTTTCTGTCCAGCCGCACGCGCAACACGCAACATCGCCGCCAACGTCGCGCCATCGTTGGCTGCACGCTGCGCCGCATCCGCAGT
Source organism: Actinomycetota bacterium (assembly GCA_027729785.1). Taxonomy (GTDB): domain Bacteria; phylum Actinomycetota; class Acidimicrobiia; order Acidimicrobiales; family Ilumatobacteraceae; genus BACL27. Next base: position 6,715 of record JAQCDY010000019.1, read on the forward strand.
TTCACGCACGACGGTCAAGATTGTTCCCTCAATTGGTTTGAGAACTGCTTCGTACGCCGCGACAGACGCTGCCTTCAACGCTTCAGCTACGCGTGACGCGCCAGAACTCTTCGCGGTTTTCAAGGTCGACGACAATCCACGCAAAATCTGACTCAAGATCACGCCGCTGTTGCCACGTGCGCCCATCAACGAGCCGTGACTGATCGCTTCGCATGTCGTGTCAAGTTCAACCGATGCGCCATCAAGTTCGGCTACGACAGCGTCAAGCGTGCGCGACATGTTCGTGCCCGTGTCGCCATCGGGCACCGGAAACACGTTGAGGCGATTAATCCCATCGGCATGGCGTTTCATGGTGTCACGAAAGGTGATCACGGTGTGACGCAAGGCATTTGCTCCGAATTCTTCAAGAACTGCCACATGGCAAGGCTACTAAGGCTTTATGTCGGGCGACCTATAACCTCGCGACGAATAGCAATTCATCCAATCTGGCAACTATCTTTTTAGGTGTGCAAGGCGTGATCAAGGCATATGACCCCTCATCGGGAGACGGCGTAGTAATTCGCGATACGGACATGAGCGAATACAACATCGCCGCCGACGCTTTAGAGGGATCAATTTTTCGGATGTTGCGTCAGGGACAAAGAGTTTTGTTCTCGCTCAACGCGACTGGCCACGCCACAAAAATTCGTTTCGGTTCTGAACGCGACATGGAAACACCCGGCGCATAACGCGCAACTCGTATGGCCAGCAAAAGTTCGAATGCACGGTTGAATGCTTGGGTCGCAAAGTGGGCGGCGATTCTTCAACCCGAAAGTGTTTATTGGTGTGATGGATCACAGAACGAATACGACGCGCTATGTCGCGAACTAGTTAAGTCGGGCACTTTCACCAAACTCGACGATGCCAAACGCCCAAATTCTTTCTGGGCGCATTCAGACCCGGGCGATGTCGCCCGAGTCGAAGATCGCACCTTCATCTGCTCGACAAACAAGATAGATGCAGGGCCAAACAATAATTGGCGCGAACCAAACGAGATGCGTGCCGAAATGCACGCGCTTTACACGGGCGCGATGCGTGGTCGCACGATGTATGTAGTTCCGTTTTCGATGGGGCCACTCGGCTCGCCGATCGCCCACATCGGCGTGCAACTTACCGACAGTGCTTATGTTGCTGTCAACATGCGCATCATGACTCGCATGGGTCAAGGCGCGCTCGACGCGCTCGGCAACAACGACTGGGTTCAATGTTTGCATTCGGTCGGTGCACCACTCGAAAATGGTGCACAAGATTCGCCATGGCCGTGCAACACCGACAACAAATACATTGTGCATTTCCCCGAGACGCGCGAAATCATGAGTTACGGTTCGGGTTACGGCGGCAACGCCCTGCTCGGCAAAAAATGTTTCGCGCTGCGCATCGCTTCAGTAATGGCGCGCGACGATGGCTGGCTGGCCGAACACATGTTGATTTTGAAACTCACGAATCCAAGCGGCGAATTCAAATACATCGCCGCCGCATTTCCGTCGGCGTGTGGCAAAACAAATCTGGCGATGCTTGTGCCGACAATCAAAGGCTGGAAAGCCGAAACGATTGGCGACGACATTTGTTGGATGAAGTTCGGCAAAGACGGCCAGCTCTATGCGATCAACCCCGAGGCAGGCTTCTTTGGCGTCGCACCTGGCACGGGTTATGAGACAAACGCCAATGCAATGCACACGCTGGACGCGAACTGTATTTTCACCAACACGGCGCTGACATCCGAGGGCGATGTGTGGTGGGAAGGCATGACAGAAACGAAACCTGCTCGTGCCACCGACTGGCGCAACGCCGCGTGGACACCCGAGAGCGAAACTCCGGCGGCACACCCGAACGCAAGATTCACGGCGCCGGCAAGTCAGTGTCCGTCGATTGCGCCTGAGTGGCAAGACCCAAGTGGCGTGCCAATCTCGGCAATTTTGTTTGGCGGTCGTCGACGCACAACTGTGCCGCTCGTGACACAAGCATTCGACTGGGATCACGGAGTGTTTCTTGGGTCAATCATGGCTTCAGAGACCACGGCTGCGGCCGGTGGCGCAGTTGGCAAATTGCGATTTGACCCAATGGCGATGTTGCCATTTTGTGGCTACAACATGGCTGATTATTTTGCGCACTGGTTGTCTCTCGGCTCAAAAACTTCAGCGGCGAAACTTCCGCAAATATTTTTTGTCAACTGGTTTAGGCGTGACAACGACGGCCGATTCTTGTGGCCCGGTTACGGTGAAAACAGCCGCGTTCTTAAATGGGTGTTTGAGCGCCTCACGGGCAACGCGTCAGCTGAGAAAACTGCGATCGGCTTTCTGCCTGCTGCAAATTCACTAGATATTGACGGTTTGAGCATCAGCGCTACTGACCTCGAAGCAATTACTTCTCTTGATGCTGCTGGCTGGCGCGACGCCATACCGCAGATTCGTGAACATTTTGCGACATTCGGCGATCGTTTGCCGAACAAACTGCAGACGTCGCTTGACTCGCTCGAGTCAGCCCTCGTCTAAATTTTTCTAGCCGGCTTGGCTAGTTTCTCAGCCCGCTTGGCCGACGAGCATTGCGCGAATACCGAGACCCATAATAAATAGTCCGCCAAAACCGTAGAGCAAATACATTTTGCTTTTCAGTTGCGCACGATACGAATAAATAATTGCAATTGCGATGATCGCCACGAAACCATAGAACGCATGAAACGCCGGATATTCAATTTTGTCGCGATTGACGATTGCAACTCCGAGTACGACTTGCACAAAAACAGAAAACTGGGTGATGCCCGTGAACCACCACAATGCTCGACTGCGCAACGCTACATTTTTATGCGCGACCAACGCCCAAACACCCGCCAACCCATTGCCCACAATCATGATCCACGACCACGAAATGTGCACCTCGAGCAAACTTGCACCAATCAAACTATTCATTTGCCCCTAATCTATATGCATATTGCCCGAAACTTAAGCTCAGAACTAGCTAAACCGCCGTCGAGTCGTATATGCGATGCCAAATTTTAGCGTGAAACGCCTAAAATTAATTAGATTTTCCTTAGTAACAGCCCCAAAGCATTCGACGATGATTTACGGACGTTCTGATTCATACTGTAACGAGTTTCGGCAACAACTTCGAAGCCATATTCCTGCGTCACTTCAACTATTGACTCACGACAAAAGAAATTGACGTGCTCGCTTTGTTTAAGAAACTGGAAAGGAAGCTTTTTTCCTAAAACTCGTATCGTGAAAAGCGAATACGCATCAAATACTATGAATGCAATTCTGTGGCGCAGCAAAAACGAAAGAAGAGCAGAATTTCTCTTAGTCCTCGGAACGATCGGCGATCGATCTTCTGGTACTTCAATATATAGAACTGATTCTTTTATCATCAATTGTGATAATTGATGTATGGTTTCCCTCGCACCGTGATCGTGCTCCAGCACATGGCACAGTAAAACCAAATCAGGACGAGCAAGTTTTACTTCCTCAATCAAATCAGTTCTGGCAACTCCTTCAATTGGAACTGAATTTGAAACTTCATAGACAAGTCTTTTAGTCAAGTTTGGAAAATCTGGAATGAACTGTCCCTTGTCTCCTCCCCAATCCACTACAACTTTTGGGGCCCTGATTTTTTTTTCATTTACGGCTTTGTTGACAAGAAAAAAAAGATTTTTTCGCCTTAATTCAATTGTCTCTGGATCATTCCCGATTGCACTGTTGAATTTCTCTGTGTACCAAGGCTCATAACGCTGCCTATTCTTTTGATACTCCTTGTCGCGATAATGGGAATACATTCTCTCCAACTGACCATCAGTGAATCTTTTTGAGAAGAAATGCAAGCCACAATTCTGGCACTGGCAATACTCGCTGAGCCCACTTTGCTTTAACTTTTCCGAACCTGAATCATCAAGAATCCACGGTGCAATAACAGCACCGCACAAGAACTGTACCTCACTTGAATCACACCAATGACACCGTGACATAAATATCTACCGCTTTACGAGGCTAAGAACAATAAGAATTTGTCTCCACCCAAAAACTGCTTTCCAAGAAATAAGAAGGCCATCCCCAATTTTTGACCGTTTAGGCGTGAGGATGCGATCGATCAGACGATGAGGGAGAACGCTCAAGATAGAAAATACTGCTTTTGAAATAATGCCGAAGTTCGCATTTCGGTGATATCTCGCTTGTACTACCGAAAGCCCCACATCATCAGCCATTTGTGCCACATTACGCAATGTTGTGGGAAAACCATGAGTTGCATCAATATTCCAGAACTCGCGTCTCCAACATTGTGCATCCGGACCGATAATGACAATTCTCCCTGTTTGTCTAAGAAGTCCAGTTAGATCTGATAAAAGTTGGCGGGCATCCACCCATGTCGGTGAATGCTCCAGAACATGTGATAACCAAATTAGGTCGAACTTCTTCGAGGAAGCCAAGAAATCACTGACTGTGCCGAGGTACCCGTCAAAGCCTTCGCTCTTCATTTTTGCGTACACCGCTGGGCTCGTGTCGACAAATTCATATTTCATTCCCATGTTGACGACATGGGATCCGAAATATCCATGACCAGGTCCAATTTCTAGGACATTTTTGACTGGGTCTTCTATATCGCTCAGAACGTGTTCGAGTAATTTCTTATGCCAATTACTTATGAACTTTTTGCTTCGATCGTGTGGTTCACGCCGAATGTAGTTTGAATAGAGGTCAGATTCGCTCATTGAATACGTCCCATTTCTTCTGAATACCATTTGGCAGTGCGCGCGATTGATGATTGTAAATCAACAACGTTAGAGACCGATAGCTCGGTTTTTATCTTTGCGATACTAGGGACATAACGGGTGTGGGTTGCTGAATCAATCTCTCCGAGTATCTCGACCTTGGATGCTGTTGACAAACTGGACTCAATTTGATGGGCAAGATTTGAGATCGAAATTGCTTCATCTGATCCAACGTTGTAAGCCTCGCCCGATCGGCCACGAATGAGTAACGCCCATAGGAACACACAGAGGTCACTACCGTATTGATAGGAGCGGATGGATTGACCATCGCTTTGCACTGAAATATCTCGTCCCGTCATACCGTCCAACAGGAAATTGCCTGCTGCAAAGTGAGTATTGAGGGGAAGATATGGTGCGAGAAATGCAAAAAGTCTTCCTGTAACAAAAGAGATTTTATTGTTAGCGGCTTGAATATTGCCCATTAACTCTGCCACCCGTTTACCTTCGTGATAAGCAGACTTGATGTCGGTAGGAAGTGGCCCACCAGAATAATCCTCCGCAATGCACGGGATGCTAAGCGGCTGTTTTCCATACACCGCCCCAGAACTGAGAAACAAGAAATTTTCAACACCGCTACGAATTGATTCATTAAGGATGTTTCGTTGTCCGTCAATAATGATGGACAACATTTCCTCGGGTTGCCGATTGTTGAGACTTTCGCTTGCTGGGGTTGCGGCGTGAATTACGTACTTGGGCGAAAATTCTGAGGGGATTTCAAAGTCCCGAATATCGGATTCAACGTAGTTGACTTCATTCGTTGCGCCATATATCGAACACAATTGGCGCAATTGATTGACATTGCGAGCGACCACCATTAATCGACCACTCCCATTTAGTTCCTGCCGTGCAGATAGCCAAGACAAGGTAAGCCATTTCCCAACGAAACCACTTGCGCCGGTGATAAGTAGGTTGGAGTCAACTACCAGTTTGAGATCTAAAGGAATGCTTTGGGTTATTGCTAGAAAGTCAGCAGTTAAGACACTCGATTTGGTTGGTCTGAAGCTGCTGTTCACAAACGATCACGTTTGATGATGAATGGTGGACGAGATCGAGTCTCTGTATATATCATTCCGACGTACTCGGCAATCACGCTGAGCATTAAGAAGAGCAAACCAAACATAAGCAGAATTAGCGAAGTGATCGTCCCGAACCCTGGGAAAGGAACACCGCGGAAGACTGCTTGTAGGGCACCTAGCCCGATGCTTATGAACGACAACACCGACAACACAATTCCGATAACTGGAATGATCTTTAGAGGCTTCAACGAACTAGCCAGCACTCCCCGAATCGCAAAACCTGCTGTAACAAATGGATTAAAGGAGGATGTCCCACCAACTCGTGGTTGGCGTTCGTAGGTGAGACTTGCTGAATTGAAGCCGATCCATCCCCAAACAGTTCGCACCATTCGATATTTCTCTGAAAGGGCATTAAACGCTTCATACATCTGTTTGTCAACTAACCGAAAGTCGCTTGAGTTGCGGGGAACCGGGGTGTCACTTACTTTGTCAATCATCCAATAAAAGATCTCGGCCGCGATTCGTCGGAAGCGACTCTCCCCGTGTCTAAAGGAAATAATGGTGTAAACGTGATCAATGCCAGTCGCCCATAACTTGATCATTTCTGAAATCATTTCAGGTGGGTCTTGAAGATCGGCACTCATGATCACGCAGGCGTCGCCATTCACTTCAGAAAGTGCGGCCATCATCCCGCCTTCCATGTGGAAGTTTCGTGATAGCCGAATGATTCTTATTCGTGAATCCTTGGCCCTCCAGGCATTGAGTTTCGCATACGAATCATCTTTGGAACCGTTTTCACAGACAACGATCTCGAAATCATATTTGTCACTATTGGTTTGGAAAACCGCTCTGAGACGCTCGAACAACTCGTCCAGGTTTGAAGACTCGTTATACGCTGGAATTGCAACAGAAATGAGTGGACGGTTCATGCGTTATTAAGGTATTCAGAAACCTGACTCAATAATGGGCTTTCCAAATCTGGTGACATTGCGTAGAGCGGATTTGACTCCATTCCGCCGCCCGCGATAACCCGACTTTGTATTTTTGGCCAGTACGTCTGGAGTGGGTCTGTTGGCACAATAAAACCACATGGTTGGTTGTTGTTGAGGCGCTGTTGGACCTCTTCGTCGTCTGCCCAGCCTGCATCAATCACCATTGAATCAATGCCAAAACTCTTAAAGAGCGTGGTCCAGTCGGGGAAACCCAAACCTGTTTCGGTATCGCAGCCCAAATATGCCCCTCCGAAATAGTTTTTTTGTGTCATGCGTATCGAGCCATACCCATTATTTGCAAAAATAAAAATCTTGATCGGGAGATTGTTGACCGCAACTGTCGCCAATTCTTGGAGGTTTTGAGCGAAACCACCATCACCCTCAAACAACATGGTTCGGGAGCCCTGATGGGCAAGTGAAGCCCCGATAGCGCCCGCTAGGCCATACCCCATACTCGCGAGCCCCTTGTTGGTGATAATGATCTGTCCCAACTTTTGACTGATCATTTGCATTGCAACTGAGTTGGCGCCCCCACTAGAGCACGGAATAAAAATGTCTTGTTCCGTTGCAATTTGCGAGACTTGTTCAAAAAATCTTTGGGTTGAGACAAAACCCATTGATGTTGAATTCATTGGATCATTCAGAGAAAGCAAGTTGTGCACTTTTCTTGAGTAACTCGTCCATTCCTCGTAGGCAGGAAGATCCTCTTTAAGTAATCCAGTTAAAACCGGGTTGGCATCGACACAGTAACGCGCGTGTGTGGTTGGATGACCTTTTTCTAGTTCAGCCGGGTCAATATCAACATGCAAAATGAACGCATTCTTTCCGAATTCCTGCCAATTGAAACCAGTTTGCTGCAACCCCAAGCGGGTACCCAATGCAATGATCACATCTGCTTGAGCAAGCAATAAGTTTGCTGAGCGCTGCCCCCATGTATTGGGTCGACCAAAATAGTTTGCATTGCGGCTATCGACTCGATCCGCAGCATTCCAAGTCGTCATTATTGGAACCGTTAGCCCTTGCAACTCACGTTGAGCGGAATTGGTAACAGACCTTGCAATACCTCCTCCAAGAAGAAGCACAGGCCTGCGGGCTACTCGCAACTTATCCGCAATTAATCTCACAATTTGATTTACTTCATCTCCAACCAGAATTTGAGACTGAGATGAATCACTTTTTTCGGAGGGTAACGGCGCTGCACCTTGCGCGTCCAAGCAGAATTCGATAAATACAGGCCCAGGACGTCCTTGCCTCCCGAGCAAAACGGATTCGAAAAACTTGGTTTTGGCGATAGGAGTGCGTACCTGAATTGACTCTTTGGAGATTGCCTTTGTCAATCCAACTCCGTCAATTTCTTGAATTCCGCGTTGCCTAATCCCATTTGTCGCTAAGTCCGTTGACTTCACCTGTCCTGCTATTACCAAAAGCTCTCGACTTTCAAGCCAAGCACCACTCATTGCAGTAATTACGTTAGATACGCCTGGCCCTGCAGTTACTAAAGCAAAGGCTCGCTTACTGCCATTTGACTCATTGAAATACTCAACCGCTATCGCGGCAGATACTTCGTGCACGAATGGAATACAAAGCATTTTGCGCCTCACCCCATCAAGTAGGTGCATTATGTTGCCCCCCGCAACAAAAAAACAATGCGTGTAACCTAATTCGGCTAACCAAGAAACAACTTGATCGGCGTGTTTTTGATGCTGTTCGACATCTGGTTTAGTCATTAAATGCCGCGTTGCTCAATCTGTTCACGCAATTGAGCAACTCTTGAATATGGATTATTCAAGTTATTAATAGTGATCGCCTCATGGGCTTTCACAGAACTTGAGAGCTCCTCTCCTGCAATCAACTCGCGGCACGAAATTTGGCCCTTCAGAAGAGGCACTGCAAGATAAACGTCATTGTCGGTCAACCGATGCCCTTCGGCTAAATCGTGTTTTGCGTACACCCCGCGCACTAGCGCATCAAGATACTGAACTTCTTCTCTTGTTGGTACACGTTTCTCGGTTCCAGACCCACCGCACATTTCCTTAGCTTTTTTAAATGCTTTAAACCACTCATCACACTTTTCTGGTGTGGTGCAATACGACGAGACCGGAATACCGTCCGCTTCAATATCGATATGACGCTCAAATGTGCGAGCGCCTTTTGCGTAAGCAATAAGGATTGATGAATTCCAGTCATTATATTCGTGGCTCGAAAATCCAATGGTCAGTCCTGGGTAACGGTTTCGCAAAAAATCGATTTGATTTAACTCTAATTGTTGATCTTCTGATGGATAAAGCGACACGCAATGATTTATCGCCAAAGGAATCCGCCGATTTTCAAAAAAAGTAACTAGGTCATCAATATCTTTCAGACTGCTGCCCCCAGTTGAGGCAATTACTGGCTTCTTTGTTGTTGCAATTTTCTCAATAAGCACCCAATCATTGAGGTCCGAACTTGCAATTTTCAACATTGGGAGATCTAATTGCTCTGCAAAATCAACTGAAGCTTCGTCAAATGGGGTTGCAGTCGGAATGCAGCCAGCTTTCTTTATGTGATCTACGAGTTCCGCGAAGTGCTCACGTGACATTTTAGTATCCAGAGTCTTCTTGATATAACGAATATCATCTCGTTTCACGTGATCTTTATGAATGAATGAATCGACATCACGAAATTGGAGTTTTATAGATGCTCTGATCCCGTTATATCGAACGACTTTAGAAAAATCATCTACAATTCTTTTTCCTCTGTCTATGCGACCCCAGTGATTGTTTGCCAATTCAAGAACGAAGAGATCTTCGAAAAAATTTCGATTAATCGACATTGTTAATTAAACCTCCCTTAGGTTTGGCAGACTAGTTACAAACCTACTAATTGTCGCAATCATGTAATCAATCATCTCATCACTCAGCCCAGGGAATACCCCAATCCAAAAG
>JAQCDY010000124.1 GCA_027729785.1 Actinomycetota bacterium
TCGCGACGAAATTTTCTCGAGCAAGTCGTAAGGCAGGCGCGCCCAATCTGCCGTCATCGCATCTTCACTGGTTACAGCGCGCACAATTATCGGCCGACCATAAGTGCGTTCGTCACCCATCACACCAACTGATCTGATATCGGCCAACACTGCGAAGGCTTGCCAAATTTCGCGCTCAAGACCAGCCGCCCGAACTTCTTCGCGCACAATCGCATCGGCATTCTGCAAAATCGCCACTTTATCGGGCGTAACTTCGCCGATGATTCGCACACCCAAACCCGGCCCCGGAAACGGCTGTCGCCAAATAATCTCATCAGGCAAACCCAATTGCGAACCTAATGTGCGTACTTCATCTTTGAACAGTGCGCGCAACGGCTCAACAAGTTTCAGCGTCATATCTTCGGGCAGACCACCGACATTGTGATGACTCTTGATCACGCTCGCCGTGCCGTCTTGCCCGCCACTCTCAATCACGTCTGGATACAGCGTGCCCTGCACCAAAAATTTCGCGTCCGTCAAACCGCCGGTGTTCTCTTCGAAAATGCGCACGAACAACTCGCCAATTGTCTTGCGCTTCGCCTCGGGCTCGGTAACACCAGCAAGACGCTCAAAAAATCTCGCACCAGCATTGACATGCACGAGTTCGATGCCCATCGCACGGTGAAAAGTTTCGACAATCTGTGCGCTTTCATTTTTGCGCATCAAACCCGTGTCTACGTAAACACACGTCAGTTGCTTACCAATCGCGCGATGCACGAGCGCCGCCGCAACAGCAGAATCAACACCCCCCGACAAACCGCAAACAACACGCTCACTACCCACCTGCTCGCGAATCGCTTTGACTTGCGTGTCAATTATCGAATCCATCGTCCAAGTCGGCTTACAACCAGCAAGTTGATGAATAAACCGTTGCAAAACTTCGGTGCCCTGCTGCGTGTGCATCACTTCAGGATGAAACTGCACGCCCCAAATCTTTCGCGTCGCACATTCGATTACGGCCATTGGTGCGTCTGGCGTCGCCGCAGTGGCTACAAAACCTTCAGGCACACGTGTGACGGCATCAAAATGACTCATCCACACGCTCAGATCTTGCGATTGATCGACTATCGAATCAACCAACAGTGTCGACTTTGCACCAGCGATTCGTCGCATGATCGCCCGGCCATATTCGCCCTTGCCGCCGCGGGCAACTTCGCCACCAAGTTGCTGGGCGATCAACTGTGCGCCATAACAAATGCCGAAAATTGGCACGCCTAGTTCGTAGATTTCAGCATCAAGTTTCGGCGCGCCATCAACATGCACACTTTTTGGTCCACCAGACAAGATGATTGCCGAGGGTTTGTGCGCTTTAATTTCGGCTGCACTAATTGTGTGCGAAACAATCTCCGAATAAACCTTGGCTTCGCGCACACGACGCGCGATCAATTGTGCATATTGCGCACCAAAATCAACGACCAGCACTACTTGTGTCGCTTGTGTTGATTGTGAATTTTTGCTGTTCATGACGACGCCCAACAATAGTTGATATGTGCCGAAACCTCACCCAGAGATGGCACGATATACGGGTGAAACGAATCGCTTTGCTGACGGTCGTCGTCGCAATTTTCTTAACTTTTCAGACGTCGCTAGTCGCAAATGCCACGAGTCCCGACACAAGCACTCCTGCCGTCTACGACCTCGAAAATGAGCCGTCTGAATGTATTGGCTTTTTGCCCAAACCGGGTTGCGGCAAAGAGCCGCAAGATGCTGGTGAGCGCGGCGGCACATTGCAATATCTCGTATTTGCAATCATGATCATTGGCTTGACAGTCGTCGGCGTCGGCATCACCCGCGGCGTCAGAAAAAAACGGCCAACAAAACAATGAGGCTTAAAATTCGCAATGCCGTCAATAGCAAACCGCGCATGTTTGGCGTGATCTTCGTGATCCTCGCCGGCGGCGGATACGGCACCAGCCCGTGGTTCGCTGAAAATCTCGAGCGCAATGGCGCAAACCCGATGGGTTTTCTCACCGCACGGTTCGTAATCTCGGCTGCGCTGTTGATTGCATTTCGCCTCGCACGAATGGGCATCAAGAATCTGCCCAATATGTCAGACACGCTGAAAATTTTCTTCCTCGGCGCATTCGGTTTTTTTGTTTCGCCGCTGCTCTACTTCATCGCCCTGCAAGATCTCGACTCAGGACTAGCCGTAGTGATCTTTTATATCTACCCCGCACTCGCCGTCATTCTTTCGTGGATGATCTATAAGCACAAACCAAACCCCGTGATCACAATTTGTCTTTTCACTACTCTCACAGGTGTGTGGCTCACTGCGGGCCAAGTCGGTGACGGCAACACAACCGGAATCATGATCACATTTTTCTCGGCAATCACGCACGCAGTTTATGTTGTGGCCGCCGGCAGCATCTCAAAAAAATCTGATCCGCTAACAATGCTGACGATTGCTCTCACTGGCGCCGCAGTCACGTTCATAGTCGTGTCGTTGCTTGGCCCAAGTTCACTCGACCCAGAGTTTCCGATCAATCAACAAGGCTGGCTGTTGGTCTTGGCGATGGCGTTTCTAATTACGATCGTTGCAACCGCATTGTTTTTTGCGGGCATCAAGCGCATCGGCCCTGGTGTCACATCTATGGTCGAAACTTTTGAAGCGGTCGTGACGATATTCATCGGCATTTTATTCATGAGCGAAATCGTTACGGCGATTCAAATTCTGGGCACCGTCACAGTGCTCGGCTCAATCGTTGCTATTGGCTTGGCCGAATCGCGCGCCGAAGCGCGCAATAAATCACAGGCGGACAAACACCCATATTCGCGTAGTGGAACTGTGCTCGATCTGCCAATATCCTAGATCTTGTAATTAAAAACTAAATAGAACTTCTTGCAGGGTTGGGTGAAATTCCCTATCGGCGGTTAAAGCCCGCG
>JAQCDY010000125.1 GCA_027729785.1 Actinomycetota bacterium
CTCACCGTCGGGTCGTGAAATTCAACTTGATCTGCCAAACAATCGCGATCACAAAGCTGGTCAGTTTGCTGCAATTGCCCCGCGAATTGAACTCGATAATGCGCTCGTGCAACACGCACGTGCAAGTGGCGTGCGCATAGTTGAAAACTGTGCCTTCATTTCGGTTGCTCGACAGAACTCGCAAGAAGTTATCGTCCACACAGATTCGCCGAGCGAATTCAAAGAGATAACTGCAAAATTCTTGATCGCCGCCGACGGAATGTGGTCGCCGGTTCGAAAATCACTCGGTGCGGCGCAAACTAGTTACCTCGGCGAGTGGCACGCGTTTCGTCAATACGTCAGCAATGTCACCGGCCCCGCGAGCAAGCGGCTATTTGTTTGGTTCGAAAAAGATTTGCTGCCAGGTTATGCCTGGTCGTTTCCGTTGCCGAACGGTCGTGCCAACATCGGCTTTGGTATTTTGCGCGGATCAAACTACACGGTGCAAGAAATGAAAGCGCTATGGGTAGAACTTCTCACTCGGCCGCATATTGCGTCGGCACTCGGCCAAGACGCTGCGCTCGAAGGTCGGCACACTGCATGGCCGATTCCGGCGCGCATCACATCGGCAAAACTTTTCTCGGGACGCACACTGTTCATTGGTGACGCAGTCTGCGCCGCCGACACAATGACGGGCGAAGGCATCGGCCAAGCGCTATTGACCGGCGTACTCGCGGGCGAAGCAATCACAAGCTCATCAAAATATGACCAGTATGCAATCTGCAAGTCGTATGCACGAAAAATCAAACGTGAGTTTTTCGCCGATCACCGCATGAGTTTCGCGCTCGGCAAGGTCTTGCAAAACGCGGCGCTGACTCGCGGAGTCTTGCGACTTGCTGGCTCTTCAGACTGGACGCGACGCAATTTCGTGCGATGGATGTTCGAAGATGAACCCCGCGCCGCCGTTCTCACCCCATCGCGCTGGCACCGCAAGTTTCTTAAGCGCGACGGCGCATTCAAAACAAGCGCAGTACGCGAGACCAACTAAGTTAATAGCCGTGCGCACTCGTATCACCGACCTGTTCGACATCGAGCACCCGGTGATGCTGGCTGGCATGGGTGGCGTTTCGTATCACGAACTCGTCGCCGCGGTCAGCGAGGCCGGCGGCATCGGCACTTTTGGTGCATCAACAATGCGCGATGGCGAATTAGCTCGAGAGATCAGCGCGCTAAAAAAACTTACAAGCAAATCATTCGGTGTTGATCTATTAACTGCGCTGCCCCAACATTTCGGGCAAGGAATCCGCGACGTGATCGACGGTGGCGCACGAATTTTTGTTGCTGGTCTCGGTGTGCCACGCGATGCGATCGACCTGTTGCACAGCCACAATATTTTGGTTGGCTCAATGTGTGGCAAAGTTCGTCACGCAATATCTGCAGTTGCCAGCGGTTGCGACTTCGTCGTCGCCCAAGGCACCGAAGCCGGTGGGCACACCGGGCTCGTCGCAACGATGGCACTCGTGCCACAAGTCGTCGATGCTGTCTCGGCGCAAGTGCCGGTTGTCGCTGCTGGAGGGCTGTTCGACGGCCGTGGTCTTGCAGCATCGCTCGCGCTCGGCGCCGATGGCATTTGGGTTGGCACGCGATTCATCGCCACTCCCGAAGCTCGCGCCGTTAACGGATACAAAGAAGCGCTCGTGGCTAGTCGCGAAGACGACACCGTCATCAGCCGCTCGTATACGGGCAAACCGTGTCGCGTCGTTCGCAACGAATGGACAAACCACTACGAGCAGCATCCACAAGAAATTCAAACTTTTCCGCTGCAAGCAATCGCTTCGTCACAAGCCAACGTAAATCACCTCGGTCATCCGTCAGGCACTCAAGTCGACACTTCGCGCGAGTTCTACCCGGCAGGTCAGGGCACTGGCGCAGTCAACGAGGTAATACCCGCGGGCAAAATCGTGGCGCAAATCGTCGAACAAGCCGAACAAATATTGCGCGCACTCGGCAACAAAAAATAGATCCTCCCAGTGTTCAAAGTTTTAAAGACCAACCGTGACCTGCGCCTGCTGTTCATCGCCCAAAACCTCTCGTTCATGGGCGACTGGTTCACTTTCGTAGCACTGGCTGGTTTGGTCCAAGACCTCACGGGCTCCAAGTTTCTCGTCTCGTTATTGCTGGTCGCTTTTTCATTGCCGTCATTTTTGGCGTCACCTATCGGCGGGCCAGTTGCCGATCGCTACGACCGACGCAAAGTTCTGATCATCGTTTCAATTCTGCAAGCAATCGCTGCCGCAAGTTTCTTGTTGATCGGTGATTCACGAATCTGGATCGCATTCGTCGCCCAAGGTTCAATCGCCGCGCTCGCGGCATTTGTTCGACCGGCGCTCGAAGCAGCAATCCCCAATTTGGCCAAGAACCCAGACGAATTGCGTCAAGCCAACGCAATTTTTGGCAGTAGTTGGGGCGTGATGTTGGCGGTGGGCGCTGGCATCGGTGGCGTTTTCTCGCAAGCATTTGGTCGTAATGCAGCATTCATCGCTGACATCGTCACGTTCATTGTCGCTGCAATTTTGATCGCACTCGTCACTCGCCCGATGCAAGAAGTCCGCACGAAAATTCAAACTCGTCGCATTCACCCGATTCGCGACATGGGAGAAGCATTGCATCTCGCGAAATCAGACCCAGCGATCATGTCGTTACTGATGTCAAAGATGACATTCGCTGTTGGCGCTGGTGTCGTCAGTCAACTCGCGGTTTTTGCCGCAGATTCATTTAATAGTGGCGATGCTGGTCGTGGCTTAATGCTCGGCCTGCGCGGCGTCGGCAGCGCACTCGGACCATTGATCGCAGCACGGTTCGTCAAAAATGATTTGTCACGAGTCATTTTGGTTTGCGGCATTTCGGGTTTGGGTTTCGCCAGTGGCTACCTCG
>JAQCDY010000020.1 GCA_027729785.1 Actinomycetota bacterium
CACCTTGATCTGGTGGCATCGAGGGGTGTGCCGTGAATGTCTGCAAACCATAGTTCAGACGCAACTCACGATTGACAACATTCAATAAAGCAGAGTTGCCACCATGCCCGTTGAGAAACACAAGTTTCTGGCCGTTAGTACGCGCGATGCACCTACCGATGTCGTCAAGCACGCTGAGCATCGTCGTTGCCGACAACCAAATAGTGCCGGGAGCCCAAGCATGCTCGTTTGATTTCGTATATGACAGAGTAGGCAACAACCACACATCAAGACTCTCACCTACCCGAGCGACTGTGGCTTCAGCAACAGCAGTCGCAACGACCTCGTCAGTATTCAACGGTAAATGCGGGCCATGCTGCTCAATAGCGCCAAGAGGTTGCACAAAAATCGATCTTGATGTGACTTTGCTTACTACATCGGGTCCGCGCAGATCGCCGAGGCGCCGAATCGAATTTGACATCACAAATACCCTATCTAAGTGGCAATATAGAGCGTGGCAAGTGTCGATATAACAAAGCGATTTGATTCGATCATTGTTGGTGGTGGACACAACGGCCTTGTCTGTGCGGCGTATCTTGCCAAGTCTGGTCAGCGAGTCTTGGTCATCGAAGCTCGAAACGAAGTTGGTGGCACAGCCTCAAGCGAAATCTTCTCGGGCGTAACGGTCAATATCTGTAATTGCGATCACCTGACTTTTCGCACCACCGGCGTCAGCGAAGACCTCGATCTTGCCAAGCACGGGCTCAAATATCTGGATGTCGACCCGACGCAACTCGCGACTTCATGGACCGACCGCCGAATCTGGCCGCACTTTCGCGACACAAGCCGAATGCTCGATGTAATCGATCACTTTTTCAAAGATGAAGCTGACGGCTACCGCAATTATCTTCGCGATGCCTTGCCGATCGCCGAAATGATCATTGATGCCGCTAGCCAGCCACCAACGCGCCGATCACTAATTGGCAAAGTGATTGCGCGTCGCGGCAAAGGTGTAACCACTATGTTGCGCTGGAGCCGAATGTCATCGGCACAAGTTTTGCAAAAGTATTTTAAGTCTGAACTCTTAATCGGGCCTGCTCTCGTAACCGGCCCGACCGTATGGGGTATCTCGCCTCACACACCAGGCACAGGTCTTGCTGCTCTGACTTATGCGATGCGCCATGTTTCTAAAGTTGGCCGACCAGTCGGCGGCAGTGGCATGGTGCCGATTTCGTTGCGCCGAAGCATCGAATCAAATTCGGGCGTCGTGATGACAAATACAAAAGTTGTACAAATTCTTTGTGAAGGTCCGCAGGTTCGCGGTGTCGCCCTAAGCGATGGCACTGAAATTTACGCTGACTGCGTCGTCTCGGCGTGCAACCCACATGACACTTTTTTGAAATGGCTCAAAAACCCGCCACCAAGCGCAAAACCGATGATCGAAAAATGGCGGACAACACCCCACTACGAAGGTTACGAATCAAAAATCGACGCCCGCATCACGGCTCTACCGCGATATCAAAATCTCGACACAAAACTATTTGCGGATCTAGGCGTCGACCCTTTGGCTGCGACCTTGATTGTGTCGCCGTCAACAGCAGATCTTCATCGCGGCTTCGAGATGATTTCCCAAGGCAAAATTCTGGATGAGCCAGCGATGCTCGTAAATTTGCCATCAGTTTTAGATCCTTCGATGACCAACGCGACAGATCATGTTTTTAGTCTTGAGGCGATTTTCACGCCGTTTTCGTTCAAAGGCGGCTGGACAACCAAAACTGAACCACATCGTTGGCTCGAGAAATATTCGCAACTGGTCGAGCCGGGTTTTATGAGCTCAATCGCTGACTGGCGATGTGTGACACCAGCGCATTACGAATCAGAGTTCTTTTTGCCTAAGGGCCACGCCACAAGTTTTAGTGGCGGTCCGTTGGCTGCACTACTTAATTCGCAACCCGAATTAACGCGATACCGCACTCCAATTAAAGGGTTGTTCTTGACTGGCGCTGCGACGTTTCCTGGTGCGGGCGTTTGGGGTGCCAGCGGCAAGAACGCCGCGCTAACTATTTTGAAGCAATAGCCGATAAATCAGGCGTCGCGAACATTGAAGGCCCGTTTTGCCACGGGCTCTTTGTCGCTCCACGGAAAGTTGATCCATTCGTCGGTCATCTTCCAGACATATTCACACTTGACGATCGAATGCGGCTTTTCGTAAAGCACTGCGATGCGCGATTCTTTTACTTGACCATGACAGAAATCATTGACGAGTTTTAAAGTGTGGCCAGTGTCGGCGACATCGTCAACAATCAAAATTCGTGAATCTTTGAGATCAATCAAGTTTGGAACCGGGGGCAACACGATCGGTATCGGCAAACGCTCGTCGACGCCCGTATAAAACTCGACATTCAGCGTGTAGGTATTCTTCACCGAAAGCGCATACCCGAGAGCACCTGCGGCCATCAAACCACCGCGGGCAATCGCCAAAATGATGTCTGGCTCGTAACCATCTTTAGCCACCTTGATGGCCAGTTCGCGACTTGCAACACCGAATGACTCCCATGTCATAATTTCGCGTGATTGTGTCAAAACCAGTACTCCTTCAGATGTAAAAAACGATTATAGAACACCATCGTGCTCAACGACGACATACGACGCATATTACGACGAAAAATATCTGGTTTACGAAAGGTAGAACGACTTCAGCGCTTCGAAATATCCTGGCCAACTTTTGCTCACTACTTCGGGGTTACACACGACCACACCGCTCACATCGCGCTGGATCAACGCAAAAGCCATCGCCAATCGATGATCGTGGTGCGTCTCGAGCGTGGCGCCATGCAGCGTCGCTGGCTTAATCACCATGCCATCTTGAGTTTCACTGATGTTCGCACCCAATTTGCGCAACTCGCCGCAAAGATCACTGATTCGGTCACTCTCTTTGCCCCGGATAAAACCCACTCCGCTGATCTCAGTTGGCGAATCGGCAAACATCGCCACGACCGCCAGAGTTGGCACACAATCGCTGATTTGCGACATGTCGACTCGAATACCACGCAATGGCTCGGTTTTTTCACGCCCAATCTGCAGTCCTTCAGCGACCTCTGCGACTTTGCAACCCATGCGTGCCAACAAATCGATGAACTCGACGTCGCCTTGCAAACTATTGCGCGAAAGACTTTTTATCGTTGCCGACCCACCGCTGATTGCCACGGCACCCAACGGATAACTTGCGGCCGAGGCGTCTGGCTCGACGCTGTAAACCGAGCCCCGATATTCACCCGGGCTAACCCAAATCTGATTGCCGGAGAAATCTGTTTGTACCCCGAAAGCTCGCATCACACCAACGGTCATTTCGATGTATCCGCGCGAGACGATCTGATCGCCGAGAAGTATCTCCAAACCAGAAGACAAATATGGCGCAATCATCATCAACGCACTAGTGAACTGACTGGACAAGCTGGCATCTGACGAAATCTTTGCCTGCCAACTCTGAGCACGCGAAACCTTGACTGGCAAGCAACCATCATCACCAAGCGATTCGACAGACGCACCCAAGGTTCGCAACGCAGAATGCAACTCAAGCATTGGTCTTTTGCGCAGCGACTCTTGGCCGTCAATCACCGAACTACCGGCTCGCAAACTGCACAGCGCGGTCAAAAATCGCGATGTCGTACCAGCCAGTCGCGCATCAAGATGCAACTCGCTTGTATTTTCAAGATTTAGCCTGCCAGCCACTTTTACGCTGTCACCATCGCGCTCGACACCAACACCCAAAATTCGCAGTGCGTCGATCATCGCCTCGGTGTCGTCGCCGGGCGCACAATTCGAAATCACCGATTCAGAGTTGGCAAGTGCGGCACAAACCAGTGCGCGATTGGCAATTGATTTTGAACCCGGAACCGAAATTAACTGTCCGTCCGCCCGACTGGTCATGCCACAGTTTGAATGCTCGGACGAAACTTACGCGCCATCAGACCGCCGCGAAACATCTCGGCGCTTGCTTTGTCGATGATCAGTACAAGAATTCCACGATCACCCTCGACCGAGTGCGACACCTCGAAGTTTGCGATGTTCACACCAAGATCTGCCGCCAATGTGAAGATCTCAGCGGCCGAGCCCGAACGGTCGGGTATCGGCACTCGCACTTCGCAAACATCCATAAGTTCTTGCACTCGACCAGGCAAGTTCGCACGAGCATTACGCGCCGTCGAAAGTCGCGACAACAATGCGGCGTTATCTTGGGCTTCGACGATTCCGCGCATCTCAGTAAGACCAGAAATCATCCCGTCGAGTGCATCCAAAATCGCAGCTCGATTCTCGCGACAGATGTCGACCCAAATTTGTGGCTGGCCCGATGCGACTCGAGTCATGTCTCTAAAACCACCAGCCGCCAACCGCAGCACGGCAACATGTTCTTCTGCCGTAATATGCGCAAGCCCCATCAATGTTGCCGCAGTCAGGTGCGGCAAATGACTGACCACCGCCACCAAGCGATCGTGACGCTCGGAATCCAACACAACTATTTCGGCGCCGAGTGTGCGAATAATTGTCGCCAGAATCTCAAAACTCGTATCCGAAGACTCAGAGGATGGCGTCAGCACCCACACAGCACCCTCGAACAGTGCATCATCTGCACCGTCGAGCCCGGCTAATTCGCTGCCCGCCATCGGGTGTCCGCCAATGAATCGAGCGTCACTCACGGCAGTCACGACCGACGCCTTCACACCGCCAACATCTGTGACGATGCCTTGCGTCTTGGCCAACGCAAGTTTGGCCTGCTCGGGTATCGAACTAACTGGTGTCGCGATAAAACTGATCTCTGCCTGCGGATCAATGCCGACGGCGCCAATTATCCCTCGCGCCAAGGCCGACTGCTCTACTTCGTGGTCTGTATCGCTACCCGAAACCGCGAACCCGTGTTTGGCCAGAGCCAGCGCCAACGAACCACCGATAAGACCGAGTCCGAGAACATTCGCCCGCCGTGTAGCCACCGTTAAATTCTACCTTTGTGTCAGTTTGTCGTGGCTTGATTTAATTCGACGACTTCGCTCGTTGTCAGATGTCGCCACTTGCCAGGCGCCAAAGTGCGATCAATAATCGGTCCAATTCGCACGCGAACGAGGCGCTCGACCGGACACCCGACTGCCTCGCACATCCTGCGAATTTGACGATTGCGACCCTCATGAATCACGATTCGCAAAACCCCAGACTGCAATTGTCCGACTTCGGCTGGTGATGTCACACCGTCGTCTAACTCGATGCCGTCGCGCAATCGCTTTAATGCAGATTCGCTGACACCATTTTGGCCGCAGTCGACATGTGCCAAATATTCTTTTTCAATGCCAAAACTCGGATGCGTCAATCGATGACCCAACTCGCCATCATTGGTCAAAATCAATAGACCCTCTGTATCTGAATCAAGTCGACCCACGGGAAACACTCGTGGCTCAAACGGCACAAGTTCAATCACCGTTTGCCGACCGTGCGTGTCTTTGGCCGTGGTGATCACATCGACTGGCTTGTTCAGCAAATAATAGACGAGACCTGGTGCGACACCAATTACAACGCCGTCAACTTCAACCCGATCTGTTTGCGATTTCACGCGCCGACCAAGATTCGCAATCTCGCCGTTGACCTTCACCCGACCCTGATCGATCAAGATCTCGCATTCTCGCCGTGATCCCCACCCGACGCGCGCCAAAACTTTTTGCAGTCGCTCGCCTTCGTCATTTTCTAATTCACCTGACGCACCAAACGCCGAATCACCAGACATTTAGTGTCGATGAAATTTCTATTGCTCGGGCGAAGTCGGGTCGTCGGGCACAACTCGCAAACCCCGCTCGAGCGTTTCAACGACACTGGCATCCGGAATGAAATCGGCGATACTCGGCAAATCATCCAGCGACGCGATGCCGAGTCGTTCCAAAAACAACGGCGTCGTGCCAAAGAGAACTGCCTGCCCGGGGCCATCATCGCGTTGCACTTCGGTGATGTATCCGCGCGCCTGCAGTGTTCGCATCACCGACTCGGGGTCGACACCACGAATCGCCGCAATCTGTGAACGTGACAACGGCTGTTTGTAGGCGATGATCGCCAATGTCTCGAGTGCCGCAGATGAAACGCGCGCCTGCTGCCCATCCAAAACGAATCGCTCGACATAAGGCGCCAAATCTGGGTGCGACTGAAATCGAAAACCACCCGCAACTTTGACGAGTTGAAACCCGTGACCAGCAGCTTCGTATGTAGCAGCCAGTCGTTCGCAAAGCGCGTCAACGGTGGTTTGCGAAATCTCAAGCAACTGAGCCAATAACGCCGGTGCAACGGGCTCCATCGCCACCAACAAAATCGCCTCAAGCGCACGAACAATCTCTGGATCTAGATTCGTTTCTTCTTTGCTCATTTGTTATCCCTCATAATTATCGACTGCTATCGAATCATCTTCAACACCCAGCCACAAGACCTGAATGTCGCCAAAACGTAGCACCTGCTCAAGTTCAACCCGCCCCTGTTTATAAAGTTCGAGAATCGCCAAAAATCTGACGACAACTTCGATCTTGTCTGTGATTCCGTCGACGATGTCACGAAATGTGATTCGACCTGCCTGGCGAATTTGCTCAGTAACCGTGATGATCGCCTCGGCCACACTCGCGCGAATCGGCGCGACATGCTCAAGACCAATCACCTTGGATGATTTAGGTGCGGCGGCTCGCATGAACGCCCGCTGTACCCGCAGCGGGCTCACACCTTCAAGCAAGTCGGGCATCAACGCGGCAAATCGTTCTTCTGGTCCAGCCATGCGCGGAAAACTCAGATCAGCGCGACTGACCAAGTCACTAAATACTGTCGCCACATCTTTAAACGTCTTGCAGTCGAGCAATCGTGCGAGCAGCAAATCGCGTTCTTCCCACAACGCCAACTCGTCGTCGAGATCACCGTCCTCTTTGCCCGGCAACAAACGGCGCGTTTTCAGTTCAATCAAAGTTGCCGCAATCAACAAAAACTCTGTGGCTAGATCCAGATCAATCGTCTGCATCTTGGCAACCTCTTCGAGATACGCCGTCACGATATTTGACAACGAAACTTCGTGAATATCCACTTCTTCTTTTAAGATCAGATGCAACAGCAGTTCAAATGGTCCGTCAAAAGTTGGCGTCGAAACTGCGTATTTCATCCCTTGCGAGATTACCTCCCCTCGCCATTCAATGTCGGCAACTAAGGTTGAAACGTGACTCGCGTTCTGTCCTGCATTCAGCCCACGGGCGACGTGCACCTCGGCAACTACCTCGGTGCCCTGCGAAATTGGGTTTCAGGTCAAGACAAGGCTGATGTTTTCCATGGGATAGTCGACCTGCACGCACTAACCGTGACAGAAAAATCAGACATCATCGGCGCCAACACGCTGCAACTTGCGGCGATGCTTTTCGCCGTCGGCTTGAACCCCGATGTCGCCACGGTGTTCGTGCAGAGCCATATCGCCGAGCACAGCCAACTTGGGTGGATCATGGAATGCACGGTTTCGTTCGGCGAATTAAGTCGAATGACACAGTTCAAAGACAAATCAGCAAAGCGCGAGGCGGAGTTCGTCTCGGCGGGTTTGTTCACCTACCCCGCACTACAGGCCGCCGACATTTTGCTCTATGACGCCAACGAGGTGCCGGTCGGCGACGACCAGCGCCAGCACATCGAGATCACCCGAGATATTGCAATCCGTTTCAACCATCGCTTTGGCGACACTTTTGTTATTCCAAAGGCGGTGACTCCGACGAGTGGCGCACGCGTCATGGACCTGCAAAATCCGACCGCCAAGATGTCGAAGTCTGTCGATGACGACTCGGGTGTGATCTATTTGTTGGACGATCCTTCAAAAATCGAGAAAAAATTCAAACGCGCAGTCACCGACAGTGAAACTGATGTCGTGTTTGACCGTGAGCGCAAACCAGGTGTCGCCAACTTGCTCGAGATTTTGGCTGCAGCGACCAACACGACACCACAAAAGGCTGCCGAAAACTACACGCGCTACGGCGACCTAAAGTCAGCCAGCGCCGAAGCAGTCATCGCGATGCTCGCTCCGATACAAAAGCGTTACCACGACCTGTTGAGCGACAGGGCCGAACTGATGCGACTGATCCACAAGGGCAACGAGCGCGCCCAGGCCGTGGCAAGCGTTACCCTTGCACGCGCTCAAAAATCAATCGGTTTTCTGAGCAGCGAATAAACTAAATGTCATCCGCTTCGTATAGAGCCTGCAGTATCTCTGGGTTTGCAGATTCACCGGCTACTAGTAACCACGTTGTTTCGTCGCTACCAATTTCGCGCAATATTTTTGCACCAATTGTTTCGTGGTCGTGATACATCGAAAATCTTTCACCACGACTGCCAATAATTGTCGCCGCAACACGGCCACAAACACCAAGATTTGATTTTGTCTTACCGACATCATGCAATAACGATGCCCGCACGGCTGCAACTTCGGCATTTGGCAAACGATCCACGAATCGTCGCATAACAAGCACGCTGTGCTTTTGGTCGATCAATGGCATGTTCAACCAAAGTTCAAACTCTCGTGGCAACAACAAATCACGCACAGAGTCGAGCGTCGACTGCGACAACCCACGACGGTCTAGAGCTAAGACGAAACGTTTGGTGAGATGTAAAAGATTGCTCATCGCTTGATTCTGGCGCGGGGGTGGGCCTCGCGATACATCTCATAAAGAACTTCGTTGTCTACCCGCGTATAAATCTGGGTGGTACTGACCGACGCATGACCGAGCAGTTCTTGCACCACACGCAGGTCGGCACCATGCACCAACATATGCGTCGCACACGAATGACGAAGTGCGTGGGGCGAAATATTCTTGATCCTGACCAATGCCGCATATTTGCGCACGATGTTGAATATCGCTTGTCGCGACAGTCGCGTGCCGTGCACACCGAGAAATACGGCATCGCTGTCTTCGCGACTCGCCCACTGGTCGGGCACAAGCCCCGGTCGCCCACCCAAATCGAAATAGTCACTCAATGCTTCATGACACGGTCGGCCAAACGGCACGATGCGTTCTTTCGAACCCTTTCCGAATAGTCGCACGAGGGAATCTTGCATATCAATGTCACTCATCGACAATGTGCAAACTTCTGCGACACGCGCACCCGTCGCATAGAGAAACTCAAGAATCGCTCGATCTCGGCGCGCGAACGAATCCACTCCCGTCACAGCACTGAGCAACAGTGCAACTTCGTCCTCTGAAATTGCTTTCGGCAAACTACTCGGCACTTTCACGCCGTCTACGAGTGCCGCCGGATTATCGCTGCGAATACCTTCTTGCGCCAAATAACGGTAAAACATTCGCACAGCGGCGAACTGGCGCGCCACAGATTTTGGCGCCTTGCCGGCTGATCGCAAATGTGCAACAAACTTTTCAAGATGCTGTGCCGTTGCGTTCATCACCGTCGCATGTTGGGTCTTGAGCCACTTGACATAGTGCGTGATATCGCGTTGATATGCCGAGAGCGTGTTCACGGCTCGACCCTGTTCGACTCGCATCCACGTCATGAATGTGTCGAGTGGATCAGCAGCCATAGTCAACCAACAAAATCACAAATACTGACTGAAGTTCTGTGCCACGAGCAATAGCCCGACCAGAGTCTTACCGTCAGCGATCTCACCAGTCTTGATCATCTCCAGAGCATCAGTGAATAGCGGCGTTTCAATGGTCATGAATTGCTCTTCTGGGCCGTGCCGATCAATTTTCGTCTTCACAAGGTCAACCGCCAAAAATAGGTTTACCGCAGAATTGCTGAGGCCAACCGCAGAAAGATGCCTGCCAATCTTGAGCATCCTGCCCGCCTTGTAGCCAGCCTCTTCTTCCAATTCGCGTCGTGCGGTCAACTCGTGATCCTCACCGTCTTGGTCCCGCATGCCAGCGGGCAACTCGAGGGTGTACGCAGAAACTGACGGCCGATACTGACGCACGAGTACCACGCTTCGTTGGCCAGGGTCACCAACTAGTGCCACCACCCCGACGGCACCCGGCGAATCAACGAAAGTGCGGATGAAACTTTCGCCCGATGGATCAGAGAACTCGGCCTGCACCAGAGACCACGCAGCCCATTTATGAATAATTTTTTGTTTTTTGAGTTCAAAGTCTGCCGTCATGACGACACACCCACTGCGCTAACTATCGTGCGACTGACTTCGTCGGCGATTCAACTATTTCGATCGGCAATTGTGCAAGTCTCGTCGTGCGATATTTGAGCGCAGCACCGATCAACTCGCGAAATAGCGGATGCGGTCTGTCGGGGCGACTCTTGAATTCGGGGTGAGCTTGGGTGCCGACCCAAAACGGATGATTCTCGAGTTCGACAAATTCGACGAGTCGCTTATCAGGCGAAGTGCCGCTGCACAGTAAACCCAACTCTTCGACGCGAGCGCGATAATTCAAATTAAATTCATAGCGATGACGATGGCGCTCGCTGACAACGGGCTCACCGTATGCATCGGCAACTTTCGTGCCGGGTGTCAGCACCGCATAGTAAGCACCCAGACGCATCGTGCCGCCTTTGTCCGTCACCTCGCGCTGATCATTCATCAAGTCGATCACGGGGTGGGGTGTCGCGGCATTGAACTCGGTCGAGTTGGCATCTTTCAAGCCGACAACGTTTCGGGCAAACTCGACGGTCATTACTTGCATCCCCAGGCACAAGCCCAGACACGGCACTTGGTTCTCGCGAGCATATTCGGCAGCACGAATCTTGCCTTCAATGCCTCGTGGGCCAAAACCACCCGGTATCACGATGCCATCTAGCGAACCGATTGCTTCATCGGCGAGCAAGCCTTCGACATCTTCGGCCTGTATCCACACGACTTCAATTTGTGCTCCGTGATGAAAGCCCGCATGTTTCAAACTTTCAATCACAGAAAGATATGCGTCGTGCAGGTCGACATATTTGCCGATTAATCCGATGCGCACCGGCGAAACTGACGACTCAATGCGCGAAACAAGTTGACGCCAATGTGACAAGTCGATCGGCGCGTCAATTCGCAACACGTCACAAATTACGGTATCAAAACCTTCATCGTGAAAAATTAGCGGCAGTTCGTAAATATTTTTGACATCCACGGCATTGATCACGGCACGATTGTCGACGTCGCATTGATTTGAAATCTTGCGCTTCAGCGAATCGCTCAATGCCTCGTCGCTTCGACAAACGATCACGTCTGGCTGAATACCCCGGCTTCGCAATTCGGTGACGCTGTGTTGTGTCGGCTTTGACTTTTGCTCTCCGCTTGGTCCGATGAACGGCACCAATGTGACATGCACATAGCAAACATTGTCACGACCAACTTCATTACGAAACTGTCGAATCGCTTCGAGGAACGGCAAAATCTCGATGTCGCCAACAGTGCCACCAACCTCGGTGATCACGACATCTACTTCGTCGTTCACAAGTCGGCGAATGCGTCGTTTAATTTCGTCTGTGACGTGCGGAATCACCTGCACGGTTCGACCCAGATAATCACCGCGCCGCTCGGCTGCCAAAACTGATTGATAGATCGAGCCGGTCGTAGCATTCGATGCGCGAGTCAACGGTTCGTCAATGAACCGCTCGTAGTGACCCAAATCGAGATCGGTTTCGCCGCCATCATCGGTGACAAAAACTTCGCCGTGTTCAAACGGATTCATCGTGCCCGGGTCGACATTGATATACGGATCCAGTTTTTGCATCGTCACGCGCAATCCGCGCATTTTTAGAAGACGACCAAGTGAAGAAGCAGTTAAACCTTTGCCAAGTCCGCTGGCGACTCCGCCCGTTACGAAAATGTGCTTTGGCACTTCGGGCTCCCGTCTGAGTTAACTAGGTGTGGCAAAACCACAGTGACTGTGACGGAAGATAAGTATATCCGAGAAGTTAGGTCCTTCGCTTCTTCGCGCCCGACGCCGCGATCAGGTCGCGTGCATGTTCGGTTGCTGAGTCTTGGGCGACCCCACCCGAAAGCATGCGCGCGATCTCGGCGACTCGGTCGTCGCCCGCAAGCACGGCTGCCGTGGCAAAAGTCTGCTTTGCGCGCACGGTTTTGGCGACGTTGATCTGGGTTTGTGCCGCCGCGGCAACTTGGGCCAAGTGCGTGACCACCAGCACCTGATGTCGCTGCCCCAAATCGGCTAGTGACGCCGCCACGGCGACTGCAGCCGTGCCACCAATGCCGGCATCCACCTCGTCAAACACGAGTGTGCCCGGAGCTTGGGTCAAGACAAGTCGCAACGCCAACATGGTTCGCGCCAACTCGCCGCCCGACGCGACTTTTGTCAATGGCAACATCGGCGAGCCTGGGTTCGCCGAAAGCAGCACGACCACTTCATCGCCAGGGTCGTCACCAACCGTTATCGCCAGCGACGCGTTGTTCATCGCCAAGGTTTTTAAATGACCTTCGACGGCACTCGCAAGTTTTGGTGCAGCCGCTCGACGCTTGGCACCCACAGCCTTTTCGATTTTCGCCAATTCGGCAAGCGCTTGTTCGCGCTGAGCGTCGAGTTCGCTCGCCCGCTGTTCGAAACTCTGTAGATCTGCAAGTCGCTCGGCGACTTCTTGGCCATAGTCAATGACCTCAGCCAACGACTCGCCATACTTTCTTCGCAAATCAACCAACAACTGTCGGCGTTTACGAATTTCTTCGAGTCGTTCTGGGTTTTCTTCGGTCGCCTCGGCTTTTGCCCGCAGATCACTAGCTACATCGGTGAGTTCTTGCTGCAGCAATCTCAGTCGCGACGCCAGTTCGTTGAGAGCATCGCGATGACCAAGTGCCGAAATCGCCTGAGCCAAACCGTCGCCCGCCCCTCCATCTTGGGTTGCCGCCGCCACAGCCAGCCACAACGCCTCTCGGTGTGCAACTGCGTCAGCCAACAGATCTTCTTCGTGCGCCAAAGATTCGTCTTCGTTTGCATCGCTCAAATTGGCGCCGCCGATTTCTTCGACCTGAAAAGACAACAAGTCGATTTCTCGGGCTCGTGCGCGCTCGTCGCCACCGATCGCCGCCATGTTGGCATCAATCTCTGTAAGTCGAGCCCGCGCCGCACGCAACTCGGTTAGGTCGACCCCGGCAAAAGCATCTAACGCGGCTCGTTGCGCACTTTGACCCAACAAACTTTGGTGGGCATGCTGACCATGCAGATCTACCAGCGCCACGCCTTGCTCTGCCAAATTGCCCACTGTGGCTAGTCGACCATTGACATAGGCCCGCGATCGCCCATCGAGCGGAATAACCCGAGCCAGAACAATTTCGCCGTCTTGATCAACAAAGCGACCCTCAACTCGAGCCTCTTGCGCACCAGGACGAACGATGCTTGCATCAGCGCGACCACCCACAAGCAGACTTATTGCTTCGACGAGCATTGTCTTACCCGCGCCGGTCTCACCAGTCAGGGCGGTTAAACCATTTGTCAAAACAATTTCAAGCTTCTCGATCACACCTAAATTTTCGATGCGCAACTCACTGAGCACTATTCGTCTCCTAAACCAAATTTTGCGCGCACGATTTGATGAAACTTTGGCTGCTGCGTAAAGCGAACAAAGTGTGCCGAGCAATTATCGGCTTCATAACTCACGACATCACCCTGCTCAAGACTCGCAACGTGGCGACCGTCAATCGCCAACTCTGCGGGCCGGGTGCCAACAACTTGCATGCTCAACATCTCGGTCGGCCCGAGCACCAAACTGCGATCAAACAACATGTGCGGCGAAACAGGTGTCAACAACATTGCTTTATGTCGTGGAGAAACAACCGGGCCGCGTGCAGACATCGAATATGCAGTAGACCCAGTGGGTGTTGCAACGATCACGCCGTCAGCCGAATATCGCGCAAATACTTCGTGATTAATCGTCACATCAAGCCACACAGTGTGACCCGACTGTTGTCGCTCGATCACCGCTTCATTAAGCGCTCGCCAAACCCGCGTTTGCCCAGTTTTCTTTTCTACAAGTTGCACCGCCAACATCATTCGTTCGTCGAGCACCATGTCACTGCGATCATCCCGCCCGATCCAGCGCTCAAGACAAGCAACTAAATCTTCGGGTTCGATCTCTGTCAAATAACCGAGCGTCCCCATATTCACACCCAAAATCGGCACGGGTGCGCCACCCAATAAATCAACCGATCGCAAAATCGTGCCGTCGCCACCCAGGCTGATCAACAAATCTGCATCTTGCGCCGAACGATCGGCGCCTAACTCGCTCAACCCCAGGGCAGCACCATCACCGACTGGCATCCAATAGTTATGTCCGTTTTTTTTGAGCCACTGAGTTGCCTCGCGAATTATTGGCACGACTTCGGGGCGTGTGTGATGGGCGACAATCACGACGTTCAACGATGCACCCATAACTAACAATCTATTGAGTTCACGACGCAACTCGGGCGCATTTACCAACCAACAGAAACTCACGATTGCCGTCATGACCATGAATCGGCGATTCGATTATCCCCAATATCTCGCAACCCGATTGGCGCACGAATTCGGCGACCTCATCGGTCACCCGCTTATGTATCGCCGTATCGGTTATCACCCCGGCGCCCCGATCGGTCTCTGCCTTGTCGGCTTCAAATTGCGGCTTGATCAACAGCACCAAGATGCCGTCGTCTCTAAGTGCGGATAGCACTGCCGGCAACGCATCGCGCGCCGAAATGAACGACAGGTCGACGACCGCGATATCAAATCGCGGCGCAAAATTAGAGTCACTATTCACGAGCCGCTCAATTTCGCGCGCATTCGTATTTTCGACGACAACGACTCGTGGGTCGCGTGCGATTTTCTCATGCAATAGGTTTTTGCCGACATCAAGAGCAACTACTTGGCTTGCGCCGTGTTGCAATGCACAGTCAGTGAAACCACCAGTTGATGCACCAACATCGAGCACACGTTTATCCTTGAGGTCTAAATTAAATTCGCAAATCGCGGCCTCGAGTTTGAGTCCGCCGCGACTGACGTATTTAGGCGCTACCAAAACCAGCAACTCGTCGTTTGGTGCCACCATGAACCCATGCGACACGGCAATCGCCCCGTTCACGGATATTTTTCGTTCGTCGATAGCGAGTTGTGCCCGCTCAAAATCTCCGAAAAGTTTCTTTGCGACTAACGCTTGATCAAGCCGAACTCGCTTCAAACCGCGACACCCAAATGCTTGGCTAACCCACGCAGGTCATCGACAACTGTTTCGAATGTGTGCTCTTTGTGCAATGCTTCGGCACTGGCACGATCCACGATGCCCGACGCAACTAACGCAAACTTCGCACCGATCGTTTTAGCAAATGCACCATCAGTTGAATATCGGTCGCCAACCATCCAACACGAACTCAAATCGGTCATGCCAAGCGTGCGTCGCACCAACTCGCCCATCGGCGCAAACGGTTTGCCAGCCACGATCGGCGCCGCACCGCTCGCAGTCGCAATCGCCGCCAAGATCGAACCGCCGCCAGGTATCACGCCGGTCGAAGTCGGATATGTCGCATCATCATTTGTGCCGATCAAAATTGCGCCTGCACGCACCGCGGCCGACGCACGGCGCATTGACTCAAAATTAAATGTCTTGTGAAAGCCGACAATCACGGCATCAATCTTCGCGTCGCTTTTGAGTTGTGCATCTGGTGACGAACCGTCGTCGGTGCGGCCCGCAATAATCGCATCAACCTGTTCGACGGCTTCAACCACACCTGGTCCACCAGCAACCAACACACGCTGACCTGGCTTCAATAAGGTTGCCGCCGCACCCGAAGATGTCAGCACATCGCCAACTGCGGGTATGCCGAGCGACGCAAGCGTTTTTTCTTGCGACGCCACTTTGGCATACGAGTTGTTAGTCACAAACAAAACTCGATGCCCCGCCGCGCGTAGCGCTGCAATCGCCTCGACAGAACCAGCAATCGGTTCGTGCGACAACCACACCACGCCGTCCAGGTCGCAAAGAATCGGCGCAACCCGAGCCTCAGACATTTGTTTGCGCCTTCGGGTTGTCGTTTTCCATCGTCACTCCCACCCTTT
>JAQCDY010000126.1 GCA_027729785.1 Actinomycetota bacterium
AGACGACGAAGATCTTGTCCGGCTCTACCTCACAGATATTGGTCAATATGTTTTGCTCACCAAAGATGATGAAGTTCGACTGGCAAAAGCGATCGAAGAAGGCAAATCGGCTGAAGCGACTCTAAAGAAAACTGAAAAACAAGCGAATCCAACGCGACGACGCGAGCTGAACAAGGTTGTTCGCGCCGGAGCGCGTGCTGAACGCCAATTTGTGCAGTCGAATTTACGGTTGGTTGTTTCAATCGCCAAAAAATACCAGGCCTCTGGTTTGCCGCTGCTCGATTTGATTCAAGAGGGCAACCTCGGTTTGATGCATGCCGTCGAAAAGTTCGATTGGCGCAAAGGCTTCAAGTTTTCGACTTATGCGACTTGGTGGATTCGCCAAGCGATCACTCGCGGCATCGCCAACACGGGTCGCACGATTCGCCTTCCGGTTCATGCCGGCGACACGCTCGCCCGTTTGCAAAAGGCGCGGTCGCGCCTTGAGTTGAAGTTCGGCCGACACGCCACGCTTGCCGAATTGGCAGAAGAAGTCGAAATGCCAGCCGACAAAGTCACCGAGGCGTTGCGTTTTGCAGCCGAGCCATTGTCGTTGTCAGAGCCGTTGCGTGAAGACGGCGATGCCGAACTTGGCGACGTTGTCGAAGACCGCTCTGCCGAATCGCCGTTCGAAGTTGCTGCCACTGCGTTGTTGCCCGAAGAAATCACTCGCTTGCTGGCGCCACTCGACGAACGCGAGCGCGAAATTTTGGCGTTGCGTTTCGGTCTCGATCGTGGTGAGCCAAGAACACTCGAAGAAGTTGGTGAGGCATTCAACTTGACCCGCGAGCGCATTCGACAAATTGAAGCGCGCGCAATGAGCAAGTTGCGTCATCCGTCTAGTGACACTGGCGCTCGCGACCTTCTTTCGGTTTAATCTCGCCACGACGTGTTGTGCGTCATCGGCGATCTTGTCGAAGATGTCGTCGTTTGGTTGCCAACTGCCTTAAGTTACGGCACAGATACTCCGTCAAAAATTGTTCGCACCCGCGGTGGCAGTGCGTCGAATGTTGCGGTGTTCGCCGCCACAGCCGGCAAAGTCAGTACAGCCGACAAAGTCAGTACCTCTGAATTTCGTTCGCGACTGGTCGCTCAAGTTGGCAACGATCTGCTCGGCGACCAACTTGTTGCCGCACTCGAGGCATCGGGCGTCGAGCCGTGTGTCGTGCGCTCGGGTCGCACCGGTTCGATCGTTGTGATCGTTTCACCTGACGGCGAACGCACGATGCTGACCGATCGCGCGGCAGCCACACAACTTGAACACGCACCAAAAAATTGGCATAACAACGTTTCGGTTTTACACGTACCCGCATATTCGCTTTTTTCTGAACCGCTCGGCAGTGCTGCGCGCGAGTGCATCGCAACCGCACACGAGCAAAACATCGCAGTTTCAATAGATGCATCTTCGGCGTCGCTGATTAAAACTTTTGGCGTCACAAGATTTCGCGATCTTGTCGCCGAATTGAATCCGAAAATATTTTTCTGCAACACCGACGAGGCCGAAATCTTGAACCTCGCCACACAACCGCTAGAACTTGAAATCGTCGTGATCAAAGCAGGCGCGGCGGCGACAACTTTGATCACCCGAAGTGCGAAATCAAAGATTGCCGTTGCCCCAGTTGGCGAAATAATCGATTCGACGGGTGCTGGCGATGCGTTTGCCGCGGGCTTTTTGACGAGATTCGAACAGAATCATATATACGAGTCGCCACATGACCAATCTGCCGAACGATTGCAAAACTGCGTGATCGCTGGCCATCAACTTGCGGCACGAGTTTTGCGCAGCCCGGGCGCGACAATGGATGCCTGATGACTAGTTTCGAAATTCGTATCAGCGATGAAGTCGGGCAAGCGCTTCGCGACCGTCGCCCCCTAGTGGCACTTGAGTCGACGATTTTTTCGAACCTCGGTCTGCCTTCGCCAGCCAATCTTGAAGCATTGACGCGCTGCACCAAAGCGATTCGCAGTTTTGATGCCGTCCCAGCGATAACGGTCGTGCTTGATGGTGTCGCTCGCGTCGGCATTGACGAGGCCGAGTGGCCACTTATTTGTGGGCCTGCAAAAAAAGTTGGCGAGCGCGAACTGGGCACGGCGATGGCGGGGCGATGGGCTGTTGGCGCGACAACCGTATCGTCGTCGTTGTTGTTGGCCGCACGCGCAGGGATAAAAGTTTTTTCAACTGGCGGCATCGGCGGTGTGCACCGTGGTGCCGAAACAAATGGCGACATCAGCAGCGACCTTGGCGCGATCGCCACGCACAACATCGTGACGGTTTGTGCTGGTGCAAAATCTTTTCTCGATCTGCCGCGCACGCTCGAATATCTCGAGACACTCAGCGTGCCGGTCATCGGTTTGGGTTGCGATTTTTTTCCAGAGTTCACGGTGCATCACGGCAACATCGCGATACCGGTACGCGTCGACACCGTGCGGCAACTCGCCGACATCGTGCGCGCCAACAATTCGCTCGGCCGCACGAGCGGCATTTTGGCTTGTGTGCCCGTACCCGAACGCGACGGGCTGCCTAAATCGAAAATGGATGAAGTAACGCGCGCGGCGTTAAAAAATGCCAACGATCTTGGCGTCGTCGGCTCGGCCGTTACACCGCATGTTTTAAAATTTATCGCCGAAGCGACTAAAGACTCGAGCGTTCGGGCGAATCTCGCTCTCGCCGAAAACAACGCCAGTGTGGCCGCGCAACTTGCCAACGAACTCGCAGGTTGATCCGTAAATTTATTGGCGGAGGCGGACGGGAATCGAACCCGCCGGACGAGGTTCACTCGTCCCAACCGCTTTGAAGGCGG
>JAQCDY010000021.1 GCA_027729785.1 Actinomycetota bacterium
CAATACCCAGCGGAACGCTCCATAGAAATGCCAGCCACACATTCGACGCAAACGCCATGCCGATGCTGGCCAGACCTAGCAACGCAATATTGCCGACGAACCAGCGCATCGAAACAACTTTTAATCGTGCGGTCAGCAACGCTCCAGTCAAGTTTCCGATACCAATTACCGACATCACCCAGCCAAATGCGCGATCGTCGCCCCATCGCAGGTCGGCAAGTTTCGGCAGCGCAACACCAAAATTGAACGAGAACGTGCTCACTGCGAGATAAATCATGAACATCGTCAATAAGCGACGATTGCCAGCAACATATTTGAATACTTCGCGCACTGGTGAGCCACCCGCTGGTCGAATGACTGCCGGATACATCTCGCTCTCGCGCAGACCAGTCAGGCTATAAATCATCGCCGTGTATGAAATGCCGTTGATGATAAACAACCAGCCCGTACCTAGTGGTCCGACAAGTGCCGTGGCGATGGCCGCACCAAAAATCCGTGAGCCGGTCATCACCGCCGTGTTGAGAGACATTGCGTTCGGCAAATCAATCTCTGGCACAAGTTCAGTCACGAGCCCGCGTCGCGCCGGATTATCAAATGCGCCAATGATGCCCAATAACAGCGACAGCGCGTAGACCATCGGCACATTGATCACACCCGAAAGATCGAGCACGCCAAGCAACAATGCTTGAACCGCCAAGCCGGCCTGCGAAATAAGCGCGATGCGACGACGATCGTGACGGTCAGCCAACGCCCCGCACCAAGTGCCGAACAACAGCATCGGCAGAAACTGAAATGCAACGTTGTAGCCAAGGTCGGCTGCGTTGCCGGTCAGTCGATAAATCAGCAGCGAAGACGCGGTTAACTGCAGCCAACTACCAATATTCGAGAACAGCAGTCCGGCAAAAAACAACTTTGCATTGAAATATTCCAGCGAACGAAAAACGCTCGCATGTTTATCCGCCACGATAATCAGTCATCAAGTTTCAGTGCCGAGATGAATACATCCCCAGGTATTTCGACTCGACCAATTGACTTCATCTTCTTTTTGCCTTCTTTTTGCTTCTCGAGCAGTTTGCGTTTACGCGAAATATCGCCGCCATAACACTTGGCCAAAACATCCTTGCGCTTGGCCTTCACAGTTTCACGGGCGATGAACTTTCCGCCGATCGCCGCCTGAATCGGCACATCGAACATCTGTCGCGGGATCAACTCTCTGAGTTTTTCGCACATCCGCTTGCCGTAGTCGTATGCCTTGTCGCGATGCACGATCGTGCTGAATGCATCGGCGGCGATGGCGTTCAAAAATAAATCGACTTTCACAAGATCAGACTCGCGATATCCGTGCAATTCGTAGTCAAGACTCGCATACCCTTGCGAGCGACTCTTCATCTGATCGAAGAAATCGACGACAACTTCCGCGAGTGGCATCAGATAATGCAACTCGACTCGTTCGGGCGAAAGATATTCAAGTTTGCTGAGTTCGCCGCGTCGTGTTTGACAAAGATCCATCAGCGTGCCCGTGTAATCCTTCGGTGTGATGATGTCGACTTTGAAATATGGCTCTTCAATCGACTTGATGTACACCGTTGGCGGCAACTCGCTCGGGTTGTGACAAATCTCAGTCGTGCCGTCCGTTTTTGTCACTTGATATTGCACCGATGGCGCGGTGGCAATCAGCGCCAGGTTGAATTCGCGCTCAAGTCGTTCTTTGACAATTTCCATGTGCAACAAACCGAGAAATCCGCATCTGAAACCAAAACCCAACGCCCCAGAAGACTCAGGCAAATAACTAATTGAGGCATCGTTAAGTTTAAGTTTCTGCAAACTCTCACGAAGGGTTTCAAAATCATCGGCGTCAATCGGAAACAATCCGCAAAACACCATCGGCTTCGGGTCGCTGTAGCCGTCAAGTGGTTGGCTCGCCGGTCGTGCTTCGTGCGTCACTGTTTCGCCACTGCGGGCCTCACCCACATCTTTGATTCCTGCGATCAAATAGCCGACTTCGCCTGGGCCGAGTTCATCTGTCGGTGTCGGCACGGGTCGTCGTACGCCGACTTCCAGCGCTTCGTGCACGGCGTTAGTTTGCATAAAACGCAGCTTCTCGTTGCTGCGCATACGCCCATTCATTACGCGAATCGACGACACAACACCGCGATATTGGTCGTATTGACTGTCAAAGATCAATGCTTGCAGTGGCGCGTCGACATCGCCGCCCGGCGCAGGTATTCGCGCGACAATCGCGTCAAGCAATTCGGGCACGCCGTCACCAGTCTTTGCTGAAATGCGCAAAATATCTTCGGCTCGAATACCCAATACTTTTTCGATTTCCATCGCATAACGATCAGGGTCGGCGGCCGGCAGGTCAATTTTGTTGAGCGCGGCAACGATTTCTAAATTATTTTCGAGCGCCAAATAACAGTTCGCCAAAGTTTGAGCCTCGATTCCCTGCGCCGCGTCGACAACCAAAACAACGCCTTCACATGCAGCCAACGAACGACTCACCTCATAACCAAAGTCGACGTGTCCAGGCGTGTCAATCAGATGCAGCGTGTGGTCTTTCCAGGTCACCCGCACGTTCTGCGCTTTGATCGTGATGCCCCGCTCGCGCTCGAGGTCCATGCTGTCTAAATATTGGGCACGCATTTCACGCGCATCAACCGCGTTGGTCATCTCCAATATGCGGTCGGATAGGGTCGATTTGCCGTGGTCGATATGCGCGATGATCGAAAAATTTCGTATTCGAGCTAAATCCATTTCGTCGTTTCTCCGAGACTTCGATCAACGCATTCATGCCCTAAAAGCTTGTGCGAGAAGTAACCGAATTCTACATGGCTCATGTTTGGCATGGCCTCGTCCGCTGTTAGCCTTGAGCTGTGGCAAATATCAAATCTCAGAAAAAGCGCGTCATCACAAACGCAAAAGCAACAGATCGCAACAAAGCCGTTCGCAGCGAACTTCGCTCACGTGTCAAAACCGCCCTTGAGACAGCTGGCACATCAGAGAATCAAGAAGCTCTTCGTCTCGCCGTCAAGCGCCTCGACAAAGCCGCCGCCAAGCGAACGATTCACCCAAAGCAGGCCGCTCGTCGCAAGAGTCGCCTGATGCGCAAACTTAACGCCGCTTCGGCGAAGTAGTTCTCGACGACTTGTTCGTCGCGCCCATTCTGCACAATCTGGCAATCAGAATCTCCATGGTTAGTTCTTCGCCCAAATCTTTGCCTCCGCGTAAATCAACGTCGGCACGCGCAAGCAACTGCACCGCCTGATTGATGCCTTCGCCACCCAGACGACGATATTGATTCAGATATTTCTTGGCTTGAAATTCGCTCTTGCTG
Source organism: Actinomycetota bacterium (assembly GCA_027729785.1). Classification (GTDB taxonomy): domain Bacteria; phylum Actinomycetota; class Acidimicrobiia; order Acidimicrobiales; family Ilumatobacteraceae; genus BACL27. The sequence continues at coordinate 3,335 of JAQCDY010000021.1, forward strand.
CCAATTATCGACATTGCGTCTTGTGGAGAATTCAGATCAGGACCGTCAAGTCGCATCAACTTCGTATAGTGCGTGTGCAACAGAGCCATCACCTGCAATGGATGATATTCACCGCTACGCGTCATTCGATGCAACATGTCGATCGCTGTCGCCGAATCGCCGGCATCAATCGCATCGGTTAAGTCCCATGGTTTGACGCTGCCGGCATCACCCAAAAACGGGGTGATGTCGTCACTCGTTAGTTTTCGCAATGTGCCGTATGTCGAGACCAAAATGTCAATCAGTCCCGGCAGACGCGCCTGATCTTCACCAAGCCAATCAATAATTTGATTGAGTGCACTCAATTCGAGAGTCAACCCAGACTCGCCCAATCTTTCCAAAAACCATGTCACCAGTTCTTGACGACGATCAGGTGGTGTCGTTGCCAATGTTGTTGCACCCGCGCGCTTCAGTGCATCCGCAATCGACTTTGGCAATTTGCCGGTCGCGCTCACGACCAGATGGGTGCTGTCGGATGGTTGCGCCAGATATGCGACAAGGCTCGAAAGTTCGGCGACAGTCGCTTCAGAGATTTCACGAATCACCACAACACGTTCTTCACCAAAAAGCGACATGGTCTCGGCTGATGCCACTGCTTTACGAATCGCATCTTCGCGATCTTGCGAATTTGCCGCACCTGCATCGTGGGTTTCTAAAATCGTGCTACGACTTTCTTTTGTCGCCATTGACTTGATCAATTCGCGCGTAATCTCGCTGACCTTGTCAGAAACGAGTCGCGGATCAGATCCCGTCACAAGATTGATCGACACACCTACACGCTAGAACTTCGGTGTTGCATCAACAAGATCGCCACGAAAACACCGATCCACAGTGCGATATTTGCAACACCGTCAACTTTCAAGCGTGCAAAAATCTCTGCGACCCACCAAACCCAACGCACGCCAACTTGAACCGGCCACATGATCACAGCGGCGAAACCCGAAAACCCTGCATCAACAATCAGTCCTGAAATCAGTGCCAGTGGCAAACCAACAAGCATGACCAAACCTGCAACGGGCACCGCCAAAACATTGGCCACGATTCCCGTTGCCGACGGCAATCCAAACACCAACAGCACCGCAGGCATCACACCAATCTGCGCCGCGACTGTCGCAGCAATCAGCTGAGCCAGCCATTTTGGTCCACGAATAATTCGCGCCAAAGGCCTGGCACCCAAACACAGGCCACAGGTTGCCCCAACCGACATATAGAAACCCACCGACCACGCCAAAAGTGGATCAACCATCACCGCAATCAATACCGTCAGTGCGATAAGTCTCATTGTTCGCGTTGGTCGACCGATCGCCACCGATAAAAATGCGAGACCAGCCATCATCGCCGCACGCACAACGCTGGGTTCAACACGCGTTATCACCACGAACCACGCCAAAATACCAAATGTCACCAACATTCTCGGTCGCCTTGTCAGTCGTGACAACAGTGGCGACATTACCGCCAAAATAAACGCGACGTTCTGCCCAGACACCGCCACGAGATGAGCAAGCCCCGAATCGCGAAACGCGACAATCATCGACTTTGGTTGTCGCGTATCGTCACCGATCACCAGACCCGTGAACAGCGTTCGGTCGGCAAACTCGAAAGAGTCGGCGCCCCGACTCACAAGATCGCGCACCCTTTGCACGCTTCGCATCAGCGGTGCTGCGGGTAACCGCAGTTCGCCGACAGTATCTACTTCAAACCGACCCTTGATGTGTTCTGCAATCAGCCATTGCCGATTGTCGGGTTCGAGTTCTTCGCGTTGCCCGCTGACAAAAATCTGCTCGCCAACTTTGACTCCTGCCAGTCGCCAACTGGGTCGACCATATGCGTAGACAGAGAACCGATCAGATTCAATTTCAAGGGTTATCCGTGTCGCCGCACCAACATTGAGCGGATCACTAATCACCGTCGCAATACCCGAATACGACCCGATCGTAACGCTGCGTAATTCTCGAATTGAACGCCGCGAATTGATGAAGCCCAAAACGACGACCAAAAAGATCAAAAACGCAATCGACTTTCGCAACCCCATCTGACGCACTGCAAAAATACAACCCACTGCAACGCCGAACAAAATCAAAAAACAATATTCATCGCTCGCTCGGGTGACCATCAAATAAACAGTCGCCAAAATTGCAATCAGCCAATCTGCACGCCGCACATCGTACGCTGTAGTCATGGCTGGCAGTCCACGCACCAAGTCGTCTCGCGAAAAACGCATCGTGCCCGACGGCATCGTTGCTCATCGCGATGCCGTGCGCAAACGTGGCGGGCTAATCGCCGTCGCACTATCCATCGCCACCCTCGTCGTCGGTCTAATTTTGTTGGCACTGCCCGGCTCACTAACTGGTCTGCTTGGCTTTGTTTTTGCATTCATCGCCCTGCCGACGATGCCACTCTTTGGCATTCCCGCCACTGGTAATTTCGTTCGCTACGGGCTGAGTTTTATTTCGAGTCTTTTGCTTTGGTGGATAATCGGTCACTACGCGAGTCTCCGCGCCATTCGTGCGGTTATCGCCAGTTGGCCAGAGTGGCGTCGCGAATTTCGACCACTGGCCATCGGATTGGTGCTGGGATCGTTGATCTCGCTCGCACTGGCCGCGATCGTGCTCGGCGTGCTCTAGTTGACGCGAGCACGAGGCAAAATCTCGCTCAATTTTGCGGGACCGATGCCACGAACTTTCAGCAAATCTTCAACCGTCTGAAATGCACCGTTCTTTTCTCGATACGCAACAATCGCTTTTGCCGTAGCCGGCCCAACACCAGGCAATTGTTCGAGTTCAACAACAGATGCCAAGTTGATATTGATCACCTGCGTTGCACTGCCAGCACCACCCGTCGTCGTCGAACTTCCCGACTGAGGCCGCTCAATAATCGTGTGCGGCTTCTCGCCACGCTTGGGCACGTAAAGTTGCTCACCCTCATTCAAAACAGTTGCCAAATTAATTACGTCAAGATTGGCGGCACTCGTCGCCCCACCTGCGGCAGCAATGCCGTCGACAACTCGCGAACCCGGGCGCAGTCGATAAACACCGGGCGTCTTTACTGCGCCGGCAACATGCACAGTTAAGACTTGAGCGGTTGTCGCAACCGTCGCACTCTCGACGCCCGATCTGTTCGCGACGATCGTAGTGCTTGCAAACGGCAAGCTCGCCTCTGGCGGTGGCGGCGGTACTCGCACCAACCACCAACCTGCAAGCGCGACTGCCACCACACTGACTGCGATGCCGACCAACCGCGATATTCCGAACCATCTAATTTTGTCGATATTTTTCGCAACCGACTTTAGCGAAGATTTCATCGCCCAATGTGGGCGTCGACCTCACAAAGGGGCAAAAATTAAAACAGCTTTGTCGTCAATTTTTTGCGATAGTCACCAGTGCGCGGGTCGTTCGGCCCCATTTTCTCCAACAACTCCAAAAACTCGCGTTTCGCGTCTTCGTCAGTCTTTACACGCACCAGCAAATCAGTCAACTGCTTGTCAAAATCATCTTGTGGCACAAACGCCGCCCGTGCAGCAGCCACCGCGGTACGCACACGCTCGGTCTCTGGCACCGTCTTCAATATTTCGAGAGCCGCGGCGCAGTCTTTGCGTGCAATCAACAAATCAGCGAGCGCAACCACGACATTTTCGTTGGTCGGCTCGGCAGCCAAGGCTTGGCGCAGACTTGCCTCGTCACCTTTTGCAAGCAGTGCTTTTACATCTACAACGACTGGTTCGGGCAACAAGTTTTTGATGAACTGGCTGACAACATTTTCGGATTGCGCACCGACAAAACCATCGACAATTTTTCCGTCTTTCATTGCATAAACGGCCGGTATCGACTGAACCTGAAACGCCTGGGCAACCTGCGGACAACTATCCACGTCGACCTTGGCCAAGATCACTTTGCCATTCGTCGCCGCCGTCAGTTTTTCAAGAATTGGTCCGAGAGTTTTGCATGGTCCACACCACTGCGCCCACAAATCAATCACCACCGGTGTGATCATCGATTTTTCAATTACTTCCTTTTGAAAGGTTGCATCTGTTATGTCAATCGCCATGCCCCCACGATACTGCGATTAGCGATCGCGCTCGCAAGTGGCAATGACCGACACAAATTAACTAGGTTGCTTGGTGATGAGCAACACAGTCAACGCGGGCATTGATTCGCCAAAAGTTTCAACTTGGCTCGAGAAAAATGTCGACGAGGCGATCGCGCCTTTCACTTTCGAGTTCATCGCCGGTGGCCACTCAAATCTCACGTTTTCTGTGCGCGATGCCAAGCAAAATCATTATGTTTTACGGCGACCGCCACTCAGTCACGGTCTCGCCAGTGCGCACGACATGGGTCGCGAGCATCGCATGATCTCGGCATTGCAAAACTCGGGTGTACCTGTGCCCCGCACACGAGGTCTGTGCACGGACGCCGAGGTCAACGGCGCATCTTTCTATGTGATGGACTTCGTCGACGGTCACATCGTTCGCGATGTTACCATCGCCGAAACCGTTCTGACCGAACACACCCGCGCCAAAGCCAGTGAATCGCTCGTCGATACATTGGCAAAAATTCACGCCGTAGATGTCAACAAAGTTGGTTTGCAAGACTTCAGTCGACATGAGGGTTACATCGCCCGACAACTCAAACGTTGGTATGGCCAATGGAACGCTCAAAAAACTCGCGAACTATCGGTTGTTGACCGCGTGCACGAAGAACTCGCGAAAAGAATTCCCGAACAAGGATCGGCAACAATTGTGCACGGCGACTACAGGCTTGACAATTGCATCGTCAGTTCGCAAGGCGAAATACAGGCCGTTCTCGATTGGGAGATCTGCACACTCGGTGATCCACTCGCCGATCTCGGCCTACTCACCGTTTATTGGACGGGCCCCAACGACGAAGCCTCGCCGTGGATGTCGCAGTACACGGCCGTCAAAGGTTTTTTGAATCGCGGCGACTTGATCGCTCGTTACGCAAAAATAACTGGCCGCGATGTTTCAAACATCGAGTTCTATCGCGCGTTCGCATATTGGAAACTTGCTTGCATCGTCGAAGGTGTTTATGCGCGCTACCTCGGTGGCGCACTAGGCGAAAAAAACACCGCTGACCTTGAACCATTCAAGCTGCAGACCGAAGCGGCGGCCAACAGCGCCGAGCAAGCACTTTCTCGCCTAAACTAATTGCAGCCAATGAGCAAGCCATATAAAATCATCGGCACTCTGCCGCAAATCAAAGATCCGCTCTTGGTCGTAATGATGACGGGTTGGATCGATACAAGTTCGGCCGCAGGCGCCGCAATCGAACTCGTCGCCAAAGAGACCAGTGCCGTCAAAATTATTGACTTCGATATTGATACTTTCGTCGACTTTCGCGCCCGCCGCCCGATCATGGAGCTTCGTGATGGCGTGAACACAAAACTTGTTTGGTCCACGCCCGAAATCGCTCTCGGCAGAGACATCAACGACAAAGATGTTTTGTTGTTGACCGGCCCCGAGCCAGACACTCACTGGAACTTGTTCGCAGAAACAATCGCCGACATCAGCGTGCAGTTTGGGGTGCGACGCATGATCGGCATCGGCGCCTACCCATTTGCGACGCCGCACACGCGTGCGGTTTATATCTCGTGCACTTCACCAGACAAAGAATTGGTCACAAGTTTGCCTTATCTCAAGAGTTCTGTGGATGTGCCTGCCGGCATGGCCGCGGCAATCGAACACTCGTTGCATGCGCGCAAAATTCAGGCGCTTGGTTTATGGGCTCGCGTGCCGCACTATGTGGCTTCAATGCCATACCCCGCCGCGTCGGCAGCGCTGCTCTCGGCTCTGTGCGATACAGGTGGCATTTCACTCGATATTTCTGGCATGCGTGAGCAAGCCAAAAATCAACGTGAGCGACTTGATCAACTAATTTCGGGCAACAACGACCACGCGCAGATGCTCACGCAACTCGAACAAACTTTTGACGAGCAAATCGCCAATGGCACGACTGAACTAAATTTTGGAGCACCAATACCCAGCGGCGACGAGATCGCTGCCGAGTTCGAGAAATACCTGCGCGACCGTTAATTATTTGCACGGGCGAGACCGTGCAACCATGACTGCACATTGATACCCAAGGCATTGACGTCATAACCGCCTTCTTGCAACACGACCGTCGGCAGACCTAGCGCACCGACAAGCGCACCACATCGGTCGTAGCCGGGCGTAGTCAACGCCAGGTCGCTGATCGGGTCGGTGATAAATGTGTCGAGCCCGAGCGAAACGATGACCATTGATGGACCAAACTTCTTGATACTTTCGCAGGCTCGTTCAAGCGACTTGATGTATGAATCGTCATCCGTGCGAGCCGCAAGCGGCATATTTAGTGTCGAGCCCCGACCCTTGCCCGAACCTACTTCGTCCTGATAGCCGGTGAAATACGGGTATGCCCGCGTTGGATCACCATGCAGCGAGACAAACTGAACGTCATCGCGCTCGTAAAAAATTTGTTGCGTGCCGTTGCCATGGTGATAGTCGACATCAAGCACCGTCACCTTGGTGCCGGTCGTGCTCGCCACATGATGCGCCGCGATCGCTGCGTTATTGAAAAAGCAATATCCGCCATAAAGATCTGTCGTCGCATGATGCCCTGGTGGTCGGCACAAGCCATAACTATTTTTCGCGCCGTCCAACACTATTTTGGTTGCACTCAAAGCCACATCCACGGCTCCGCGTGCCGCATCATAAGTGCCCACGGTCAGTGGCGTCGTCGTCTCAAAGCACCACCAACCCAACTTTCCATTTACTGACTCTGGCTCGACACGCCCAACCATATTTTCACGCAGGTTCGATTTGAAGAAAATATCTGGTACCACTTCTCGCACTTCTTTGACATCGCGCTGATAATCAGCCCACGCCGTCGACAAAAACTTCAGCAAACCCGGGTTGTGAATCTTCGTGATCGGCTCGGTGCCCCACGCTGTCGGCGAAACCAAGTCGAACGCCTTGTCGGCGGCCAAGGTCTCACGAATTTTTTCGGCTCGCCCCGTGTGTTCAAACGGCGAGTGCGCCGATGAACGCTCAATTTCAACTTCAGGGTTGTGCAGCAAATGAGACGGCGAATATACGACTTTCATAGGTATCCGTTTCTATTTAGATTATTTTGATAAATTTTCTAACTGAAATCTAGTGGTGCGCGCAGCGACCGTTTCAATTCGGCAACGCCAGATGTTGTGGCCAACACTTCAACGGCATCCCAGAGTTGCACAGCCTGATCGCCTCGAGGTGCCTTAGAAATCACCGGTCCGAAGAAACTTCCTTCATTTGGCTGACCAGGTTTAAAAGTCAAAATCGGCGTGCCAACATCTTTGCCAGTGCGTGAAAGCGCGAGGTCAGTCTCATAACGAATCACTGCAGTGTGGGTTTCGTCTTCGAACGAGTTCGCCCACTCAACTGGCAACGAATGGCGCCGCAACACTTCCGTCAAATACTGGTGCGGGTCAGTGTCGATGCCTTCACGATTTTTTTCGACGTGCATCGTCGTGCCGATTGCCGAATAGAACTTCGCCACGGCGTCATTACCTGCGTCTGCCCGCGCGGCACTCGCAACACGCAGTGCTTTGAGTCCAAAACTGTGAATTGTCTTGTGATAATCATCGCCAGGCTTGTAACCCCGGTCGGTGTTGATCATTGACAGCGAAATGAACTTCCATGTGACTTCGTATTTGCGCAAATTGCCGACCTCTGTCACCCAACGCGAGGTAACCCACGCCCACGGACAACCCGGATCAAAGAAAAATTCTAAATCTGTCATATCGACAGATTAGACGCTTCAAACGCGCTCAACCTCTTTGAGGTCGTAAGTTTCGATTACATCGCCCGGCTTCAAATCTTGGAAGTCTGTCAGGCTGAGACCACATTCAAAACCTTCACGCACTTCTTTGACGTCGTCTTTGAATCGACGCAGAGTGTTGATGTTGCCCTTCCAAATGATCGTTCCGTCACGCAAGAATCGCACGCGTGAGCCGCGAGTAATTACGCCAGAGACCACCGAGCAACCAGCCACAGCGCCGACCTTTGGTGCCTTGAAGATCTCGCGCACTTCGGCCTCACCCGTGACAACTTCGACGAACTCGGGGGCAAGCATGCCCTTCATCGCCTTCTCGATGTCTTCGAGCAGCTTGTAGATAATTTCGTAGGTACGAATCTCGACGTTTTCTTTTTCGGCAAGTTCACGAATCTTACGATCTGGTCGCACATTGAAACCGATCAAGGTTGCATTCGTCGTAGCAGCCAACGAAATGTCGTTTTCGGTGATCGTGCCGACACCGCGATGCACGAACGCCGCGCGCACATCATCGCGCTCGAGTTTGCGCAAACTTTCGGTAACTGCCTCGAGCGAACCATGCACATCTGCTTTGACAATCACGTTCAGCGTCGCAATTTCGCCAGCCTGAATTTGTGTGAAAATATCTTCGAGTTTTACGCCGCGTTGCACACGGGCATCACCACGTTGGTTCATCGCCCTGAATCGCTGTTCGCGCGCGCCAGCAACTGTTCGCGCCGTGCGCTCATCTGGTGCTGATCTAAATTCTTCACCCGCGCCCGGCACTGCGGACAAGCCCAAAACCTGCACCGGCGCCGAAGGCCCGACTTCTTTGACTTGCTCGCCACGGTCGTTGATTAGTGCTCTTACTTTGCCCCAAGCCGCACCGGCCACGATTGGATCGCCCACTTTAAGCGTGCCCTTGTCGACCAAAATTGTCGCAACTGGTCCGCGACCGATATCAAGTTGCGCTTCAAGCACCACACCCTTGGCGCGACCTGTCGGGTTGGCCATAAGTTCTTCGAGTTCGGCGACAACATTTAATTGCTCAAGCAAATCGTCGACCCCGAGTCCACTTTGCGCCGACATCTCGACCACGATCGTGTCGCCACCCCACGCTTCTGGCGTGAGTTGTTGTTCGGCCAAACCAGCCAATACGCGCTGCACATCGACGTTTTGTTTGTCAATCTTGTTGAGTGCAACGACAATCGGCACACCTGCAACTCGAGCATGGTTGATCGCCTCAATAGTTTGCGGCATCACACCATCGTCTGCAGCGACAACAAGTACGACGATGTCGGTTACTCCGGCTCCACGCGCGCGCATTTTGGTGAACGCAGCATGACCAGGCGTGTCGATAAATGTGATCTTCTTGCCACCTTTTTCGATTTGATATGCCCCAATGTGCTGGGTGATGCCACCAGCCTCACCCGCGACAACATTCGCATTGCGAATTTTGTCGAGCAGCGTCGTCTTGCCATGATCGACGTGACCCATGATCGTAATAATCGGCGGACGAATCGCCTGAGCTTCTGGGTCGTCATCATCCGAGTCGTCAAACATTGCTTGCAACTCGAGCTCTTCTTGTTGACCCGGATCCACGAGCAAAATCTCGGCACCAATTTCAAGCGCGAACAACTCCATTTGTTCGTCGACAAGCGTCATCGTCGCCGTCACCATTTCGCCGTGCTCAAGCAAAAAGCGAACCACGTCGGCTGGCGTACGATTTAATTTCGGCGCGAACTCTTGCGACGAGCATCCACGTTCAATTACGACAATGCCTTCTGGTGGCGGTGTCGCACTCGGCGTATAACTAGTCGGTGCCTGTGGCAACTGCTCATCAAATTCACGACGACGCTCGCCCCGAGTTTTTTTGCGTGGGCCACGACGCTGTCCACCGCCCGGACCACGACCACCACCTGGGCGACCTCCCGGACCCGACGGACTGCTGCGACCAAGCGCTGTGCCACGACCACCAGTCGGCGCACCAGGACGACCCGGCGCACCACGACTCGGCGCACCACGATCTGGCGTTGTGCGACCACCCGAACCAGCCGGACCACGACCAAGTTGCGACGCAGGAATTCGACCCGTGCGTGCATTTGTCGACGGCGAATTGCTGCGTTGCGGCGGACGATTAAACGGCGGACGCGTCACACCACCTTCTGGTCGGCGCGAAACCGGCGGTGGCGGAATCGGCCGCGAAGAACCTGGCGGTGGCGGAATCGGCCGCGCACCCGGAGTCGCTGGTCGCAATGGTTGTTGCGGCGTCGTGCGTGCCGCAGGCGCTTGCGGTTGCACCGCTGGTCGAACAGGTTGTGGTTGCAACGGTTGAATCGGTCGCGTTGGCGCAGGTCGTGCACTAGTTGTCGCACTGGTAACTGCACCTGGACGATTTGGCTGAGTAGAAGAAATTACACGGCCCGCGCCACTTTCAGCCTCGCGCGGCGCAACTGGTGCGGTCGGCGCAACTGGTGCGGTCGGCGTCTCTACAACAACTGGTGCAACTACAACCTCTTCAACATCTTTCTTTTTAGCAACTTTCTTCGCAGCAACCTTTTTCGGTTCTGCTACTTTCTTCGCAGCAGCAACTTTTTTCGCCGCAGTTTTTTTGACTGGCTTATCAGATACCTCTTCAGGTTGCACATCGCGAATGAGTCCTTCGCGTTCTGCGCGCGCACGAATGCGATCAGCCTGAGCGTCGATGACCGTAGACGCTGGACCCTTAACACCAATGCCAAGTTTTCCGCTGAGATCAATGACCTCAGCGTTTGTCATTCCGAGTTCTTTGGCGATCTCGTGAACGCGTTTGGCTTTTGGCAAAGTAGTTAGCCCTTCGCTTCTTCTGTTGTGCCGCCTGATTGCGCTGCAACTTGTTCTTGACTGAGAATTGAACCGTCAGCGGCATGCCACTCCATTGCACCGCTTTCAACATTCGTCTTCCATTCGCCTTCCGCGTAAATCGACTCGCTAGTTGCTGCCGCGGCAGGGCGACGGACAACTGCGTTTCCTTCGGCGGCGACTTCTGACTCGCTCTTAATGTCGATGCGCACACCGGTTAGACGAGCAGCGAGCGTCGCGTTCACGCCCATCTTGCCAATTGCCAATGACAACTGAAAATCGGGCACGATTACGTCGGCTTGTGTTTCATCTGCGCTGAGTCGCACCTCGCTGACTTTCGCCGGTGACATTGCCTTGGCGATGAAGTCGCGCTTGTCTTCGCTGAACGGGATGATGTCGACTTTTTCGCCACGCAATTCGTTGACGACCATGCGCACTCGTCCACCGCGAGCACCCACACAGGCGCCAACAGGGTCAATGGCTTTGTCGTTGGACCAGACGGCAATTTTTGTGCGCTGACCCGGTTCGCGAGCGCATGATTTGATTTCAACGATGCGATCGGCAATTTCCGGAACTTCCATTTCGAACAAGCGCATGATCAGACCAGGGTGCGTGCGACTGACGACGATTTGCGGGCCTTTCGGTGTGCGACGCACTTCAACGATGTATGCCTTCAAGCGTGCATTCGGCTCGCGTGTCTCGCCAAGCACCTGCTCAGCCTGGGGCAGCAACGCCTCAACGCGACCCAAATCGAGCAGCGTGTAGCGCGTGTCTGTTTTTTGCACCGTACCAGAAACAATGTCACCCTCACGGTTGGCGTACTCCTCGAACTTACGCTCGCGTTCAACCTCTCGAATGCGCTGACCCATAACCTGACGGAATGTCACCGCGGCGATGCGACCAAGTTCTTCTTTCTTTGGCGTGTCATCACGTTCGTTGATCCAGTTGCCGTCGTCGTCCACATCGTAAGCAGTAAAGGTGATATCCATATTGTCTAGGTTGACACCGACAATTACTTCATCGGCCGCACCAGGACGCTTTTTATATGCAGTCGCCAGGGCCTCCACAAGCACCTGCAACAGTGCGTCAATAGTAAGACCGCGGTCTGCTGCGAGCATGCGCAGCGCTTCTGACATGTCCATGTTGCTCATGATGCTTTAGCCTCCGTTGTGTTTACAAACTTGTCTTTCGAAAACTTCTTCTTTGAATGACGGGCCTCTTGCTTCGAAGTCGGCTTCCATTCGAAAACTGTTTTTGCACGGTCGATGGCGACATAATCGATCGCAACTTCCAAGCCGTCTTCTTTGCGCACGACAATTTGTTTGTCGTCGGCACTAACGAGCACACCGTGCACGCGTCGCTCGCCCGTGGCTTCAAGTGGTGCGGTCAAACGTACGCTGACAACTTTGTTCAGCTCTCGCATGTAATGGCGTGGCGTGCGCAAGTTGCGTTCAAGACCCGGACTAGTAACTTCTAGCGTGTAGCGACCAGGCACGGGCTCTGAATGGTCGAACTCGCGCGATACCAGTCGAGTCAATAATCCAATTTTCTCAAGATCCACACCAGCCGGACGACCATTTTCGCCAACCACACCTGATTTTGTATCAACGACAATGCGCACGATTCCGCTGATGAATTCGAGGTCGTAAAGATCAAGGCCGAGATCGCTAACGATTGGCGTGACAATTTCGCTGATGCGTGTAAGCACTGCACTCTCCGTTGTATTCTGCGTCATTAGATATCTCTCCTTTCCCGTAATATCGCGGTTAAATAGCTACCAAATCACCATCAAATAGCCGTTTTGGCGAACCAAAACAACACCCGATAGAGAACAAAAGGCGTGGGCCTAAACCCACGCCTTCGG
>JAQCDY010000127.1 GCA_027729785.1 Actinomycetota bacterium
TAAATCATCTCATTATCGAGTGCGGCGTCGACTCGCCACCAAATATTGTTGAGAATCTCAATGAACGATGCTGATTTTTGTTTTGGCGCCGGCATGCCTCTGACCAAACTTGAATACAAATGATGGTGCGCACAAACTAGACCCCGAGTCTGTGATGACATGACTAATCGTCGTCTTTGACTTGGCGCATCGGCAGTCTGTTGCGCCACTCACCATCCAAATGATGCAACGCTGCGGCGACTGCACCAGCTGTCGGAACCAAACCGATTTCGCCGACACCTTTGATGCCGTATGGCGAGTTGGGTTGGGCAGATTCGATCAGTTTGACTTCGATCGGGGGAACATCCTTTGCGCGCAAGATGCCAAGACTGCGCAGCGTCATGTTGATCGGAAATCCCGTCTCAGGGTCGGACGGGAAGTCTTCAGTCAGCGCATAGCCGAGCCCCATGTGCACACTGCCCTCAACCTGGCCCTCACATAGCGTCGGGTTGACCACGCGGCCAACGTCGTGAATCGCGACAACTCTTTCAATTTTTTGTGAATCCCGATCGATCACGACCATTTGTGCCGCATAACTAAATGTCGAATGGATGAGCGGATTGATAACACCTGGTTCGCCGAGTTTGTTTGTCCAATCGACTCGGTATTCGCCGACATGGTCTACTTCAACTTGACGATCGGCGGCGATCGCGGCGCGGCACGCATCCTTCACGGCGCCGGCACCCATCAGGGTGCCACGCGAACCAGTGGTTTGACCGAACCCGAGTTCGCGGGTCGTATCAACAACGACATCGATTAGCTGTGCATCTACGCCCAGTTCTTCGACCGCAACTTGCGCAGCGACCGTGTTGATGCCTTGACCCATCTCGGTCCAGCCGTGTCGTACTTCAATTCGTCCGTTGTTTTTGAAACGCACGACTGCTTTTGTGATCTCTTTGAACCCGTTGCCCAGACCACTGTTTTTCAGACCGAGACCGAGACCAACGGCCTTGCCTGACGCGATTGCAGCGTCATAATCTGTTTTGATTTCATTCAGACAAATCTCAGCGCCAAGACAGCCGTCATCCATGATTTGACCTGGGCCCCAAACCATGCCTGGCTTAATGACATTCAAAGATCGAATCTGCCAACTTGAAATGCCAACTTTTTCTGCGAGCCGATCCAGAATTCCTTCCATCGCGAATTGCGCCTGATTTGCGCCGAATCCGCGAAAGGCTCCGCAAATCGGGTTGTTCGTGCGCGCGGCGATTGCCTCGACATCGATATTTGGCACTTGATATGGCCCACTTGCGTGCCCTGCCATACGTTCGAGAACTTTCATGCCAACGCTGGCGTAAGCGCCCGAGTCGCCGAGTGCCCGAACGCGAAGAGCAGTGAGTTTGCCACTGGCATCACAGGCTGCCTCGTATGTCATTTCGATCGGGTGCCGCTTGGCGTGGATCAAGAAACTTTCTTCGCGAGTCAGCGTGCATTTGACGGGTTTGTCGAGAAGCCAGGCCGCCAAAGAAGCATGCGTCTGATTACTCATGTCTTCTTTGCCACCGAATGCACCACCATTGGTTATCAAAGTGACGGTTACTTGTTCGTTGGGGATCGCAAGTAGGCGAGCGATGTCATTGCGGTCGTCCCAAACGCCTTGCCCACCCGAATAGACATGCAGCGTTCGGTTGTTTGTTGAACTGCGACTCGGTACGGCGAGAGTGCTCTCAGGTTCCAGAAATGCATGCTCAATTCTTTGCGTTGAGAAAGTTTCACGAACCACGTGGGCGCTATCGGCCAGCGCAGCATTCGTATCGCCGCGCTGATAAACGCTTTTAGAAAGTACATTCGAATCAGTTTTCCAAACTGCGATCTGAGAATCTGTTATCGCTTTGCGTGCATCAGTGATTGGTGTCAACACGTTGTACTGCACAACCACGTCTTCGACTGCGTTACGTGCATTAATCCGTGAGTCGGCGACAACGATCGCCAAAACATCGCCAGCATACGAAGTGAAACCGCCAACCGGAATCATCGCGGGCCAATCTTTGTAGATGATGCCCATCATCAATTCGCCCGGCACATCTTGGGCAGTGAACACGGCGCTTACGCCTTGTCGCGACTTTGCTTTCGAAATATCAATACTCAATACCTCGGCGCGAGCGTGCTGGGTGAAAACCAATGCGGCATGCAACATTCCCGGTACACGCATGTCGTCGATATAGTCACGGTCACCAAGAGCGAGTTCGCTCGCTTCATGTTTTACGACGCGTACGCCTAATCCGCCGGTCGTAATCATTGGTAGTGTGACGCCTTTAGCAACCGTTTCAATGGCGTCAAGAATTTTTACATAACCAGTGCACCGACAAAGATGTGCCCCAAGGTGACGAGCCATGTCTTCGCGTTTCAAATCGGCACCTTTTTTATCGATTTGGGCTTTGGCACGAACGATGATTCCGGGAATGCAAAATCCGCACTGAAGACCACCACAGGCGGCGAAAGCATTGGCAAATGAGTCTCGCTCAGTCTGGCTGACACCTTCGAGGGTTGTGATTTGTGCACCCGCAACTTTTGCAAGCGATTGTTGGCAACTAACGATTGCCTTGCCGTTGACGAGAACCGTGCAGCAACCGCATTGTCCGGTTGGCGAGCAACCATCTTTCGGCGATGTGATGTCGAGTTCCTCACGCAACGCGGCCAATAAATGAGGATGATCGCCTCGAACTGTTACGGGAGTGCCATTGACGACGAAAGCGACGCGATCTGCAGCTTGGCTATCGGGGGTGAGCGTGGCGTCGATGGTCACATATTTACCATACAGGCATTGGAG
>JAQCDY010000128.1 GCA_027729785.1 Actinomycetota bacterium
TAGCCAAAATCAAGATGCCTGACTTAAATGCCAACGATCTTGAGGCTGCCAAACAACAAGTCCGCGGCACGGCCCGTTCAATGGGTCTGACAGTCGTCGGGTGAAATAACTATTAACTAAGCAATAAATAATTAGCCTGATTCGGAAGAACCTCATCCGGACTGGTCAACAACGAGGGAGGCGAAATGCCACAGAATAAAACCAAACAAGATAAGAATCACGACAAGAATCACGGCAAGAACTATCGCAATGCGGTTGCTTCTTACGACCGCGAGACATTGCATACGCCAGCCGATGCAGTAGCCAAAGTTAAGTCATTGGCCAAGGCAAAATTCGACGAGACCGTTGAACTTGCAGTGCGCCTCGGTGTTGATCCACGCAAGACAGAGCAGAGCGTGCGTGGCACGATTTCGATGCCATCAGGCACCGGTAAGTCAGTTCGCATTGCCGTTTTCGCAGCCGGTGACGCTGCCAAACAGGCTCGTGATGCTGGTGCCGACATTGTGGGTAGCGATGACCTCGCAGCTGAAATCGAAAAAGGCAAAATGGATTTCGACATTGCAATCGCAACTCCAGACATGATGCCGCTGGTCGGTAAATTGGGTCGCGCACTTGGACCACGCGGTTTGATGCCTAACCCAAAAACTGGCACGGTGACGACAGATGTCGCTCGTGCAGTTGCCGAATTCAAGGGTGGCAAAGTCGAATATCGCACCGACCGTTATGGCAACGTGCATATTCCTGTCGGCAAAGTTAGTTTCGAGGCCGTGGCTTTGGCACTCAATGTCGCCGCCGTGCTCGACGAACTCAACCGAACACGGCCTGCCGCCGCCAAAGGTCGCTACATCAAGAAGATCTCAGTGTCTTCGACCATGGGGCCAGGCGTAAAGATTGACCCGGCACTCGTTGCTGGCGAGTAGAAATTCGCCTTCCTAATTTGAGTGTTACAAGTCGTCTGACAAGTCTGTTAGTCGATTGATGAGGTATTCGCCCAAGGATATGGTGCTGGCCCTGCCAGCATTATTGGTGGCGGTTTGCGTGCGCATCCTCAGACCGATCGTAACGATTCGATTCAGGAACTTTCCGGCTGACGATCTCGGGGCAATGATTGTTGTATCGCAAAACTATTTGCGAATTAAAGAGCCGCTGAATAGATCTCGACGGTTTGATTTTTGGTATCTAAAACCTGAGGTGAAGATCAGCAGTGAATATTTGTTAGGTCTGATTAGTTCGCAAATCAAGATCCATAAGTCAAGATTTATTGAGTTGGTCGCCGCTTGGTCTGAAAAATTGCCTGGTTCCAGTAGCCACATGATCGAATCAGAAATTCGAATTACTCCACTTGAAGGGGTTAGTGGCAAGTTTGGATTGCCTCAAAGCGAACGCGACTTATCGAGCGAATATTTGGGACAAATTGGCATTGATCCACAAAAACAGTTCGTAACTTTGATGGTACGTGACGCAGCTTTTAAAAGTGATGTCCTTAAACCCAATAGTCATTTACGAAACGACAAGGAGAATTACCGCAATCACGACATCAATGACTATCTTTTGGTGGCCGAAAAGTTCGCCGCAATGGGCGTTCAGGTAATTCGGACGGGAGCAAAAGTTGAGCGTAGATTTGAGTCGCAATCACCCTTGATAATCGATTATGCGACCACGGGTAAGCGAACCGAGGCTGCAGATATCTACCTTGCGAGTGAGTGTGCAATGTGCATTTCAACCACTTCGGGTTTAGACCACGTCGCCGCCATGAGTGGAAGGCCACGTGTGATCACCAACCAGGGACCGATCGACCAAGCGTCCAGATTGCTCTATTCGTCAGATGTGTTCATCTTGCAGCGCTTTGCCGAGACGGCGTCTGGCAAAAACTTGACACTTTCAGAGTCTTTGCATTTTGTCGAGATTCGAAACTTGGACTGGTATCACAAGGTAATTGATCGCGGGCTGCAGTTTGTGCGTAACTCGCCAAACGAAATCTTGGAGGCGTCACTTGAGGGCTGGCAACGCCGAAACTCTCAATGGCTTGACACGGCTGAAGATCTTGAACTGCAGGCGCAGTTCTGGCATATATACGACAGGTTCTTTCCGGATCACAAAAGTCGGTTTTTGAAGGGTCGGCCACACATCGGTTCACACTTTCTTCGAACCAACAAATGGTGGTTGGCCTAGACATTGTGGGGAGGGTGTGAGGTCGGAAAACTCCCGATATCGTGACAAATCGTTAGAAGTTAATAAGCAGCAATCACAGCAATGTGAAGGTTGCCCACCGCAGAAATTTGGTCTGAAAGATTCGTTTCAGATAATGAACTAGCAATGGTTCGCCAGACGAGGTGAATGAATCTGGTCGCGAGTTTTCGCGCCGGGTTGTTCCGCACTGCGTTGAGCGCCCGAGCATTGTCAAACCAGAAAGTTAAAATTTTTATGGCAAATGCAAGCGCAGAAAAAATCGCGGTAGTCAAAGAGGTGAGCGAAAAGCTTGCCAAGTCAAATGCTGCGATCATCACTGAGTTTCGCGGAATGACCGTAGGTTCGTTGGCGACTTTGCGCCGCGCACTTCGCCCGCACGGTGCCGAATACAAGGTTTACAAAAATACATTGGCTCGTTTTGCCGCTCGCGAATCTGGCTACGCCGAACTCGAACAATTCTTGAAGGGGCCGGCTGCGATCACATTCGTTGATGGCGATGCTTCGGCTGTGGCTAAGGTTCTCAAGGCTCATGCCAAGGAGAATCCACTTCTGGTGTTGATGGGTGGCGTTGTAGCCGGAAAAGCAGTCAGCGCGAAAGAA
>JAQCDY010000129.1 GCA_027729785.1 Actinomycetota bacterium
CCTTGAAAGATTTGTATGCAGCCTCGACCGAGGATGACTCAGAACGACATGCCCGTCAACCAGGTGCCCAAAACCAAAGTGCAAGTGGTTGAGACTCTAAAACTGTTGCGCTATTAAATGTTGCACCGCTCAAAAGTGTCGCGGTGAATTGTGCGTTTGCATCGATTGATGGGTTCTCTGACGAAGCCTCAGATGCGGCAACGGTTTCTGTGGCTTCTGTCTGCACGCTGCTCATCGAACCGTCGGCGCCACAACTCGAGATACCGAGAAGCAAAAAAACTAAAACTGAATTTCGTGTGAATTTCACCTGTCGAGTCATCGAGGAATCACGATAATTGATTATCCAATCAAAATGCGATTTATCGCCATAGTATTTACGGTCTTGAGCACTCGAAAACTGATTATTGTCTCGCTGCTGTGCGGAGTCGCCATTCTGTTGGCGGGATCGTTGCAATTGTTTCTCATGTCACGGTAAGTCTTTGTCGTGACATGGGCCTTGACGGCTACGATTAATAAGGCAAATCCTCAGAAAGAGACCCCTTGGCAGACCAATTTGATCTCGTCGTAATCGGTGGAGGTCCTGGTGGCTACGCATCGGCGTTCTACGCGGCTTCGGCGGGCATGAAAGTTGCGCTGATTGAGCGCGACACAATCGGTGGCACTTGTCTAAATCGCGGGTGCATTCCGGCCAAGGCCTTTCTCGAGACGGCGGCTACCAACCGACATGTTGCACACGCTTCAGAATTTGGGATAAATGCAAGTTCAACGGGTGTCGACTTTGCAGTAAGCCAGGCGCGCAAGGCACGCATCGTTGACGGTCTTGTCAAAGGTTTGACTGGCCTCACCAAGTCAAAGAAAGTCACATATTTCTTGGGCACAGGTTCACTCGAAGCGAATCGCATGGTGAACATTGCGATGACCGACGGCACCGTGAAAAAAGTTCAGGGAGCAAAAGTAATTCTCGCGAGTGGTTCGGTGCCGCGCACGATCAAGGGGTTTCCAATCGGTGGGTCGATCATGACATCTGATGAAGTTTTGATGTTGAGTACGATTCCAAAGCGCATCGCAATTATTGGCGGTGGCGCAATCGGTTGTGAATTCGCTTCGACTTTCGCCGACTTGGGTTCGGCGGTAACCGTTATTGAGGGGGCACCAAAGATTCTGCCTGGTCTCGACCCTGATGTTGCAAATGTCGTCGTAAAGACTTTTGCCAAGAAAAAAATCGCGATTCGCACCGGGGTGGTGGTTGCTGGTCAGAGCAAGCAACCTGACGGCTCAACGCAAATCACTTTTGCCTCTGGCGACCCAGTTGTTTGCGATGTGGTGATCATGTCGATTGGTCGTCGACCGTTTGCCGACGAACTCGGACTCAAAGGCACGACTGCGAAAGTTGATGATCGCGGGTTTGTTGTCGTCGACGAATATTGTCGAACTGGTGAGCAAGATGTTTATGCGATTGGTGACCTGATCAATACGCCGCAACTTGCGCACGTTGCATATGCCGAAGCGATTTTGGCGGTCAAACATATGCGAGGCGAGAGTGTTGCCCCGGTGATGTACGACCGAGTTCCGTGGGCGATTTATTGTCATCCAGAAGTTGCATGGGCCGGGCCCTCAGAAGAACAGGCGCGCGCCGCTGGTCACGATGTTGTCGTAGCGAAACATCAGTTTCGTGCAAATTCGCGGGCGATGATTCTCGGTGAGATCGACGGTCTCGTAAAAGTTATTGCGAAAAAAAACAGTGATGGTTCGGCTGGTCAAGTTTTAGGCGTGCACATGGTCGGCCCGTGGGTGACCGAGCAGTTGGCTGCTGGTTACTTGGCTGTCAACTGGGAGGCATCGGTTGACGAGATCGCCGAATTCATAATGCCGCACCCAAGTTTGAGTGAACTCTTCGGCGAGACGGTCACTTCATTGACTGGAAGAAGCATTAACGCATGACAAACCGAGCATTAAGACGTGCAAAAAACTAGTATCTACTCGATAGAGAGCAAACTGCATGGCTGACATCACCCTTCCACAACTTGGCGAGACTGTCACCGAGGGCACGATCACACGTTGGTTTAAAAAAGTGGGCGACGCTGTCGCCGCCGACGAACCATTGTTCGAAGTTTCAACGGACAAAGTCGACACTGAAGTACCGTCACCTGTCGCGGGCACACTCACCGAGATCCGAGTTAACGAAGGTGACACTGTTGCGGTTGGCACCGTGATTGCCGTTGTTGGTGCTGCGAATGCTGCGCCTGTTGCTCAGCCTGCACCTGCGACAGTCGCTAAGCCCGCACCTGCGCCTGCACCAGTCGCTAAGCCCGCGCCTGCACCTGCACCAGCGCCTGTTGCTCAGCCCGCACCCGCGCCACGAGTTACGCAACCCGCACCGGTACCAGCCGCTGTTGCAACTGCAACGCGAACTGCGATTCCGTCAAGTGCGTCAAACAAACTTCTCTCACCAGTTGTACGTCGCCTCGTTGGAGATCACGGCATAGATGTCAATGCACTCGTTGGTACTGGTCCTGGTGGCCGCATCACGCGTGAAGACGTTTTAGATTTCATCGACAAAACTGGCTCGACTGCAAAAGCAGTTTCGCCGGCACCGGCTGTGAATGTCGCGCCGCCTCCAGCGCCTGCGCCTGCTGCTTTGCAACCTGCGCCTGTTGCGCCTCGAGCGGCAAAACTCACCGCGCCGTCAGAGCGCGAAACAATTGTGCCGCTGACAAAAATCCGCAAACTAACCGCGACGCATATGATCATGTCTCAAGCAGTTAGTGCCCACG
>JAQCDY010000022.1 GCA_027729785.1 Actinomycetota bacterium
ACTCGAGTCGCACGCTCGAACATCGAATCTGACGTCGAAACCTGTCAGCCCCTTTGAACTTACGTAACACTTTCAGTCTACGGCAGGCCTGTGCGGTTTAGTTTGTCGAGTTCTTTCAGTCGTCTGAGTCGCGTTGGCGAGAGCTTGAGCGAGAACCAGTTTGCCTGCCCGATGGCGAACTATTTAATGAGGACTTGCCTTTGCGTTGGCGACCGGCTTCGCGACGCATTTCGAGTTTTGATTCTTTTTCGGCAATTGCCTGTCGACGATCTTCTTTTTGACGGCCTTTGGCGAGCGCGAGTTCGACTTTGACGCGACCGTTTTTGAGCAACATCGATAGCGGCACCAAAGTTAGTCGTTCTTTGGCCATGCGTTCTTGCAGTTTGCGAATTTGTTCGCGATGCAACAGCAGTTTGCGCGAGCGCATGGGTTCGTGCGAGCCGACCCCGTGACTGAACCGGTAGACGGCGACATGCACGCCTTCGAGCCACATTTCGCCACGCACGACATGGGCATAGGCCTCGGCGATCTGCACTTGGCCCTCGCGCAGGCTCTTGACCTCGCTTCCGTGCAGCACAATGCCAGCCTCAATGACATCAACGATTGTGTAGTTGTGTCGCGCCTTGCGATTGCTGGCGATGATCTCTGGACTGTCTGGTTTCATAACGTGCTTTAAGCGTACCTGTAGCCTTTCAAGCCAATGTCGAATCAAATTTCATCGTCACAAATCGTGATACCAAGTTCAGTACTTGAGCAGATCAAGCGGCTGGCGCTCGCCGAAACGCCGCTCGAGTGTTGTGGTTTTTTGGTCGGCGAATTCGGCAGTGATGTGGCGCGCGAGTTTCACCCGTGTCGCAATATTGCGCAGAGCAAAATTATCTACACGGTTGATCCACGAGATCATCTGCGAATTGAACTTGATGCCGAGGCGCGCGGGCTGGCAATTATTGGTGTTGTACACAGCCACACTCACACTGAGCCGTACCCGAGTGCTACCGACGTGGCTCAAGCCCCAGACCCAGAGTGGCATTATGTGATTATTGGATTAAAAGAAGCCGAGCCAAAAACTCGCAGTTATCGGATTATCGACTCTCAGATTTCTGAAAGCCAAGTCGTCACAGACTGACTAATTGACTATCGCTTAATTCACAGCGGTTTCGCCAAATTTAGGGTAAATCCGACCATATTGGTCAGGTATCCTGATTACGTGGTGATTAACGAAAATGTGCTCGACCAGATCGGCAATACACCGCTGGTCGATGTTTCTAATTTGTCGCCGAACCCCCGCGTGCGATTGTTGGCGAAACTTGAAAATCAAAATCCATTTGGCTCAGTAAAAGATCGAATCGCTAAGTCGATGATCGAGCAAGCAGAAAAGAACGGCAAACTTTCGCCTGGTCAGCGGATAATCGAACCGTCAAGTGGAAACACGGGCATTGCGCTGGCGGCGATTGCGCAGCTCAAGGGGTATCCGATAACAATTTTGATGCCCGACAATGTTTCAATCGAACGACGCCAGATGCTCGCAGTTTTTGGTGCAGAAATTATCGTTACTCCAGGCGCCGAGGGTTCGAACGGCGCGGTGAAACGCGCCGAAAAGATGGCCAAAGAAAATCCCGACTGGTGTTTTTTGCATCAATATGAAAACGAAGCGAACCCGACTGCGCATTATGAAACAACCGGTCCAGAAATTTGGCGGGATTGCCCAGAAGTGACGCACTTTGTCGCGGGTTTGGGTACGACCGGCACGCTGATGGGTGTCGGTCGTTATTTGAAAGAAAAAAATCGTGAGATAAAAATAATTGCAGTTGAACCGCCACTGGGCGAGCGTGTTGAAGGCTTGCGAAATCTGGATGACGGGTACATTCCGCCAGTGTTTGACAAGTGGCGGGGTCGTGAAACTTTAGATCGAAAGCGAGTTGTGCGACCCCGTGAAAGCATCGAGTGCACACGACGACTTGTGCGTGAATGCGGAATTTTCGCTGGCATTTCATCGGGTGCATCGCTGGCTGGTGCGCTTAAAGTTGCGAGCGAAATCAGCTTGGATAGCGCGCAAGAAGCAGTGATCGTGTTTATCGTCTGTGACGGAGGCTGGAAGTATTTGTCGACCGGCGCCTACACCGATGACTTAGACGTCGCTGAAGCCGCTGCCGAAAAAATAATTTATTTTTAACGCCCGGCAACGAGCACAACAAGACCCAGTACGACGACCGTGGCTGATGTGAGTCGGCGTTTGTGGTCGTCTTCTTTGAGATATTTCCAGCCGGCGAGCGCGGCGATAACCACGCTCGATTCGCGCATTGTGGCGACATAGCCAACTGGCGCAAGGGTGAACGCGTAGACAACAAGCGAATAACTAATTATTGACATGGTGCCACCAAACAGGGATGGCTTCCATTCGGCAGCGAGAAACTTTTTGAGTTCTTTGGCGCGTGTAATCAGCGCCCAGATTGTGACCGATGTGGCAGCACTGACGAAGACGCTCAATGCAAAAGCGATTGGGTTTGAGTTGCGCGCACCGTATGCATCGACAGCAGAGTAAACGCCGATTGTCGCTGCGACACCAAGAGCGGGAAAAATATTGGTGATTGGCTGACCTGAAACGAGAACCCAAAGTCCAAAAATAACAACGGCAATACCCACCATGCTCAGAGCCGAGAGATCGTCGCCTAAGAAAATCAACCCCAATATGGCGGCGTTGAGCGCGCCAGCACCGCGAGCAATCGGATATGTCAGTGAGAAGTCATTTTTGTCGTAAGCCTTGGCGAGCAACATCACATAAGGCAGGTGCCCGCAACCGCTGATGACTGACCACCACCAAGAAATATTTGGTGGACCGTCGATTACCGTCCACCCGACTAGGGCGATCACAGCAAACGAACCGGCAAAAACAAACTGACTCCACAGCGCGAGAAACCGGTCGCTTGTTTGCTTGACAACTAGGTTCCAACTTGCATGCAACACGGCGGCGAAAAGAGCGAGGCCGGCGGCAAGAAGCACATAGCGACTATAAAGCATTAGCTCGTGTAATGGCTTGCCTGTGTGTTGACTGACTTCGATGTTGGCGAGGGCGTAGCGTTGTCAAAGATGAATGCGCAAGTTGATCGCCCGGTTGGGATGTTTGATTCTGGTTTTGGCGGTCTGACCGTTGCACGAGCGGTCATCGACTTATTGCCGAGCGAAAACCTCGTATATATCGGTGATACGGCGCGCTACCCGTATGGCCCAAAACCTGCAGGTGACGTGCGAAGTTTCGCGATCGAGTTGGCGACAAGTCTCGTGCGCGATTTCAACGCCAAGTTGATTGTCGTCGCGTGCAACACTGCTGCTTCGGTTGCGCTAAGCGAATTGCAGAGTTCGCTTTCTGTGCCTGTGATCGGCGTCGTTGAGCCGGGTGCACGAGCCCTGGTGAACGCGACGAGAAATAATCGTGTGGCAGTGATCGGCACAATCGGCACGATTGCTTCGGGTGCGTACGAAAAAGCCGTTGCTGATGCATCGCGCGAGAAGTCAAGCGATGTCTCGTTGATAGCAACCGCGTGCCCAGGCTTTGTCGAGTTTGTTGAGCGTGACGAAACTTCTGGTGAGGCAGTGACACAGTTGGCAGAGAAGTTGTTGGCACCGATACGAAAAGCTGATGTTGACGCATTGTTGTTGGGGTGCACGCATTATCCATATTTGAGCCAAGTTATTGGGCGGGTAATGGGGCCTGATGTGAAACTAATCAACAGCGCCGACGCGACTGCATTAGTAGTGCGTGATGCACTGGCAAAAAACAACATCGCTCGTAGCGTTGAGCGTGGCATTCAAGGTTCGCACGAGTTTTATTCGTCGGGCGATGTTCGGCAATTTGCCGAACTCGGTCGTCGTTTCTTGGGGCCAGAGTTAATGTCAGCAAAGCATTGGCAAATCAAATAGAGAATCGCTACGAAACGGAGAGAACATGACACGACCAGACGGACGAAAAGCAAACGAACTGCGCCAGCTCAAGTTTGAGCGTGACTTCACCGAGATGGCTGCGGGTTCGGTGCTGGTTTCGTTTGGTAAGACCCGAGTTTTGTGCACTGCATCTGTTGACGAAGAAGTGCCGCGCTGGATGAAGGGTAAAAACAAAGGCTGGGTCACTGCCGAATATTCGATGTTGCCTGGTTCGACACCTGACCGCAATGATCGCGAAGCCGCCAAGGGCAAACAAGGTGGTCGCACGATTGAGATTCAACGACTGATCGGTCGGTCGTTGCGCTCGTGTTGCGACATGACCCTGTTGGGCGAGCGGCAAGTGATTGTTGACTGTGATGTGTTGCAGGCCGACGGCGGCACTCGAACTGCGAGCATTTGTGGCGCATATATTGCGTTGCATGATGCGTTGACACGGGTGATGCAAAACGGATTAATAGCGACGCACCCTTTGCACTCGTTGTGTGCGGCAGTGAGTGTGGGCATTCACAACGGCTCGCCAATTCTTGATTTGCCATATGTCGAAGACAGTTCGGCCGAGGTCGACATGAATGTCGTGATGTTGCAGGCGCACAATTCAACCGAGCCGAAGTTTGTTGAAGTGCAGGGCACCGCCGAGGGCGCGGCATTTAGCCAAACACAATTGAGTGAATTGTTGGCGCTAGCGACAGCTGGTTTGCGCGAGGTATTTGCATTGCAGACACAAACTCTCGCCGTGCCACCAAAACCACGAATGAAATAAAATGCTGGGCGTATGTTGCGCGTAGTCTGCGCTTCGGCCAACCCGCACAAGGTTGCTGAGATCAGTGACCTCTTACAAAACCTGGTCGACCTTGTTGCGCGACCGAAAGAACTCGCAGATGTAGTTGAAGATGCCGACACACTTACCGGCAATGCGCGACTCAAAGCCACCGCGGTTTGCCTCGCGACGAATCTGCCGGCGCTTGCCGACGACACAGGACTTGAAGTCGACGCCTTGAATGGTCAACCCGGTGTGTTCACGGCACGATTTGCTGGGGCTGGTGCAACAGACGCACAAAATCGAAACAAATTGCTGAATCTTCTTGGTGGCGTGACAAATCGAACGGCTCGATTTCGTACGATTATTTTGTTGCGCATGCCCGACGGTCTTGAGATTATTTGCGAGGGCGTTTGCGAGGGATCAATCAGCGTTGCCGAGCTCGGTGATCGCGGTTTTGGTTATGACTCGGTATTCGTGCCTGTTGTCGGTGATGGTCGGACTTTTGCCCAGATGAGCATCGCCGAAAAGCACAAGTTTTCACATCGTGGAAATGCTTTTCGCCTGTTGGCTAAACGGCTGAGCGAACTACCAGCCTCGTAAGTCGATCGACCACGAGTCGATGACTTCATCACCACGAACAATGTGGGCGAAATCATGCATCGCCATGGTCGGGTCGATATGCGCGGGAATGACGCGTAGTTTTTCGCCGACCGAAATTTTTTCGGTATTCGCGCCTTTGATTGGTGCAAGCGTCGTATGTTCGTCTGAACAAAACAAGACGTCATAGCCATTGATGGTTGGGTTGCCGTGGTCCATGCCGAGCGACTTCAAACCGACATCGATGACACACCAGGCATTGGACTGCGAAATCACCGTGCCCAAAACGAAACAACTCTGTTCGAAAGGCAAAGCGAGTTTGGTGTAGTGGGTGTCCATCAGTGCATAAGAGCCGGCCTGCAACTCGTTGATCTCGGTGTCGTCGTGCATGTCGAAAGTGCCGGTGCCGCCTGCAGAGATAATTTCACCACCCACATCTTTCGCGGCGCGTGTAAGCAGTTGCATCGACTCGGCGACACGTTGTTTTCGTTTGTCGTGACCATCGACCATCATCAGATGACCCTCATAGCCCATGACGCCACGCACCGTCATCTTTTTTTTGCGCGCAAAGTCGGCGAGTTGACCAGCGAGTTCTGGGGCGATACCGCATCTTTTTAGACCAACATTGACATCGATCAGCACATCACGCAGCCCGGCACGCTCAGCAGCATTGATCGTGAATTCAGAATCAACGGCGATTGTCACCCGTAGATTTTCTGAAACTTTGGCGAGCGCACTGAGCCTGTCATGATCAACGACTTCATTGGCAAGAAGCAAGTCTTCGCCCACCGTGGCTGCGGCCATGCCGATTATTTCGCGAGGAGTGGCGCACGTAAAAGTTTTATGTCCGTAATGCATTTGTAGCTCAGCGAGTTGAGTGCACTTGTGGGCTTTCGTATGAGGTCGCAATTTTGCACCAGGGTGTCGCTGTGACATCGTTCGCAGGTTTCTATTTAGGGCGTCGAGATCGACGAGCACCGCCGGTGTTGCGAGTTGTGATGTCGTACGAAATTGCATATTTGGTGCCGACGGAGAGACTCGAACTCTCACTGGCGGCGTCCTAAGCGCCGTGCCTCTGCCATTGGGCTACGTCGGCCTTGCGTCGTAAGAGTAGTGCTTTGGTCTACAAATTTGACATAATGTAAATCTTGACTTCAACAACTACGGCACATCAGGGCGCAAAGCGTCAGCTAGATGCTTCGGCGCTGGCGGGGCAATTGGGTCTCGCCGACAAAATCGTTGACCAGCAAGCGCTTGAAAACAGCATCGCACTTTGTGCAAAAAACAGAGTTTTTTTGCCGACATTCGCGCAACTCGCTGATCCATCAAAGATCGATGCTGATTATGCGAAGGGTGTCGATAAGAACGCCCCAGACGCGCGAAACTTGTTTCGCGTGCATTGGTACAACGACATGCGCGGCGAGCGTGTTGCGGTGCCCGACCATGTTGTATTGCCGAGCAGTCTGACCGGTATTGAGAGCCCGATCATCGTGATGTTCGGTGATCGGTTTCCGATGATCACCGCGCACAAAGTTTTGGCCGCGTATTCATGTTTGGCGCCACGAGTCATTACCGGGCAGTTTGACCCGGGTCGTCATCGTGCAGTTTGGCCGTCGACCGGCAATTATGCGCGTGGTGGCGTGGCGATTAGTCGGATCATGGGTTCGCGAGGTGTTGCGGTGTTGCCTGCAGGCATGTCAAAAG
Organism: Actinomycetota bacterium; assembly: GCA_027729785.1. Classification (GTDB taxonomy): domain Bacteria; phylum Actinomycetota; class Acidimicrobiia; order Acidimicrobiales; family Ilumatobacteraceae; genus BACL27. The sequence goes on from JAQCDY010000022.1 coordinate 7,001, forward strand.
AAAGATTTGATTGGCTTGACAAATGGGTGAGCGATCCGAGCGACGTTGTGCGCACACCCGGTACCGAAAGTAATGTCAAAGAAATTTACGACGCTTGCAACGAAATGGAACTTGATCCAAAGAATTTTATTTTCAATCAGTTCTGTGAGTTCGGCAACCATGCCGGCCACTACGAAGTAACGGGTCGTGCACTGGCAAACGTCTTTGAACATGTCAACCAATCGACTGGTGGCAAGTTGCGACTTGCGGCGTTTACCTCGGCAACTGGTTCGGCGGGCACGATTGGAGCCGGTGACAGGCTTAAAGATGATTACGGCACAAAAATAGTCGCAGTTGAGGCACTCGAGTGCCCAACGATGCTCGAGAATGGTTTTGGAGAACACAACATTCAGGGCATCGGTGACAAACACATACCGTTGATTCACAATGTGATGAACACCGATGTCGTCGTTGGCGTTTCAGATCGAGCAACCGATGAACTTGACGTGATGTTTAACTCTGATGCTGGTTGCAGATATTTGGCAGAGCGAAAAGGTGTGCCTGTAGAAATCGTCGAGACGCTGACTCATTTTGGTTTTTCGGCGATCTGCAACGTGATCGCGGCGATCAAGACGGCAAAATTGTTGGGGCTTGGCGAGAATGATGCGTTGATCACGATCGCTACTGACGGCGGGGATTTGTATCCGAGTGAGAGAATCAAGACTTTGAGTCGCAGATTCAACGATTCGTTTACCGAGATTGACGCGGCAGAAGTTTTTGCCGAGCACCTTGGCACGGTCGGTACCAACGCGATGATTGATTGCACCGAGCTAGATCGCACGCGAATTTTTAATCTTGGCTATTACACCTGGGTTGAACAACAAGGCACGCCGCTTGAAGTGTTTGAAGCGCGCCGCTCGCAGTCGTTCTGGCGAGACTTGCGAAAATATTTGCCGGTTTGGGATGACCTCATCGGCGAATTTAATCGTCGTGTTGCCGCCAAAAACTAGTTGACAGTGGCGGTATCGCAGCCGTGAACACCCAGACGCCCGTCGTAACTGGTTGGAGATGTTCGGCGTGTGAAACCCGAGTTTCGATTAGCCAGGTTTTCTCGTGGCGATGCCCGAACTCGAGCCAAACCGACCGTCACCATGTGCTGGAGATTGAAAACGCGATCGCCCCGTTGCGCTCGACCGGTGATGAGAACCCGTTCGTGGCGTTTCAGCGATATTTGGCTTGGGATGCGTTTGCCGCGAACTTGGGTCTCGAATTTGAATTGCGCACGAAGATTATTTGCGATCTTGACGCTGCCGTTGCCAAAGTTGCGGGCACGGGTTTTCGTACGACGCCGTTTTCGCGAAACGATGAACTGAGCAGCGCTCTGCATTTTACCGAGCAGGGTGGCGTGTGGATCAAAGATGAAACACATAACGTCGCCGGCTCGCAAAAAGCGCGACATTTGTTTGCCCAGTTGTTGCATCTGATTGCTGTCGAACATGTGGGTCGAGCGCCGTGGCGCAATCAAAGTGAACGACCACAACTGGCGATTGCGTCGTGTGGCAACGCGGCGATTGCAGCCAGCACGCTGGCGCGCGCAGTGAACTGGCCGATTCAAGTATTCGTGCCCGAGTACTCTGATGCGGCGACGATCAAGGTTTTGAACTCGCTGAATGCAAACACCGTGCGATGCGCGAGAGTCGCGACTGATCCGCCTGGTGATCCATGCGTATATAGATTTCGCGAAGCGATCTTGTCTGGTGCGATTCCGTTCGGGGTGCAGGGGCCCGAAAACGCTTGGTGTCTAGATGGTGGTCGCACGATCGGTTGGGAGATGGCGGTTGTTGCCGAAGATCTTGACGGTGCTTTGTTCAGCCGAATGTTCGTGCAGGCAGGTGGCGGTGCGTTTGCATCTTGTGCGGCGAACGGCTTTTTCGCAGGCGCGACGAAACCAAAAGTGCACGCGGTGCAGACCGAAGGATGCGCCCCGTTGGCTCGCGCATTTTTGATCGCACAAAAAACGGGCGGAGCACGCAACGCGGGTTCTCGCTGGTCGCAGTGCATGTGGCCATGGGAGACGACACCGAGTTCAATCGCCGACGGAATTTTGGACGACGAGACCTATGACTGGATCGGTGTCTGCAATGCGATGGTCGACAGTGGCGGTTGGCCGGTTGTCGCGAGCGAAGCACAGGTGCACGAGAGTTTTGAGCTGGCGCATCGTGTGACAAATGTTGATGTCAGCCCGACCGGGGCGGCGGGGCTTGCAGGGCTGTTGGCGATTCGCCAAGAAATCGCCGACGACGAGCGTGTGATAGTTATTTTTAGTGGCGTCCGTCGGCAATAGTTGTGCGCGCACTAGCCTGCAAGGCATGTCAAATATTCTTCCTGTAGCCCTCGAGGGTGGATTCGATTCTCGTAGCGATATTTTTGTGCGACTGCTCAAGAGTCGCGTGGTCATGCTCGGCACCGATGTCAATGACGAGATCGCCAACCAAGTTTGTGCGCAGTTGTTGTTTCTTGAGGGTGAAGATCCGAAGGCCGACATTTGGCTATATATAAATAGTCCAGGCGGTTCGGTGACAGCCGGATTTGCGATTTACGACACGATGCAATTTGTCTCGTGCGATGTAGCGACCGTGTGCTTGGGACTTGCGGCTTCGATGGGCCAGTTCTTGTTGACCGCAGGTGCGGCCGGCAAGCGATATACGTTGCCAAATGCGCGGATCATGATGCACCAACCATTGGCTGGTTTGCGCGGCCAAGCGTCGGACATCGCAATTCAAGCCGAGCAACTCGCTTACACGAAGTTGAGCATGGCAAAACTTACTGCGCATCACTCGGGTCAAAAACTTGAAGAGATTCAAGCCGACTCAGAGCGAGATCGTTGGTTCACCGCCGAGCAGGCGCGCGATTACGGTTTGGTTGACAAGGTGATCGTCAAGCGTGGAGAAATTCGCTAGTAATTGTTCGCTGGTTATTAACAGTCGTTACGGGGTCGGTCCGACATTGAGCCCGGTCGAGATATCAACTCCGCAGGTTTCGCGTATCCATTTTGCTGCAGCGCCAGCCGCTTTTTCTGTGGAGTAAGACATGTCGATCACGGTCTGCACGCTCTCGGCGTCGTTGGGGTTGACGCGAGATGCGACGGTTAGAAGTTCGGTCAGTGACTTCCAGTCTTCTTCGATCTCCAACGGCGCAACTTTGCCCAATCGTTTGTAGCGATCAAGCATTTGCGAAACTTCGGCTGCCGTTGCCGACGGCTGAGTTATCGCCGGCACTTCTAGAGCCAGTTGTCGACAGAAGTTTGTCGCGGTCCGCGGCGTTTCGGCGCAAGAACCAGCGGCAGTGGCCAGTGCAAGGGCTGTCGCAATCGCGATAGTTGCCGAGTGATTGATGCGGCGCACACATTGGCCGCACAAATTAGCGGCAGAGATTCGACGAAAAGTCATTGCGCTCAAGTATCTCAGGTTGGTTAATCAGTTTGGCGTCATGTTGATCGCTGCTTGATTGCTAGCGAGTAAATGATTGTTTGAGGAAGAAAAGTGTTTGCATCAGTTCGATCAGCGACATTGCTCGGCGTGCTTGGTTCGCGCGTAGACGTTGAAGTGCATGCTGGCATCGGTCTGCCGGGTTTCACGGTCGTGGGTCAACCCGACGAAGTTTGTCGTGAGAGCCGTGATCGTGTGCGAGCGGCGCTGTTGTCATCTGGTTTCGTTTGGCCGACGCGACGTGTGACGGTGAATCTTGCACCAACCGGAGATCGAAAGTCGGGGGCGTGTTTAGATTTGGCAATTGCAATCGGACTGTTGGCGGCCCAAGAAATTGTCAGCGCTGATGTGCTTGGCGAGTTCGCATTTATCGCCGAATTAGGGCTTGACGGCTCACTGCGCAGCGTGCGTGGGGCGACGCCATTGATTTTGGCACTCGCAGATCGAACAACTGTTGTCGCACCCGGCAATTTGAATGAGGCAAGTGCCGCGAGTCTGAGCGCCTCGGGCAGCCCGCGCATACTTTCGGCAAAGAATTTGTTCGAAGTGGTCGAGTGTCTGGCGGGACGAACCTTGTGGAACCATGCTGCAGTTGGTCGAACAGCACCGCCGACAACCAATGGTCGAAGTTTTTGTGACATGGCAGATGTACAAGGTCAGCCCGTGGCACGACGGGCGCTTGAAATTGCCGCGTCGGGTGCACATCATCTGTTGTTGGTGGGGCCGCCGGGTGCGGGCAAAACGATGTTGGCCGAACGACTTGTCGGGTTATTGCCACCGCTCACCGATGAAGACGCAATTTCTACGACGATGGTCCATTCGTCGGTGCAACTCGAATCGCCGAACTCGGGGTTGATGCGCAATGCGCCGTATCGGGCGCCGCATCATTCATCGTCGATGGTCTCGATGGTCGGGGGTGGCACGGCGTTGATGCGGCCCGGAGAAATTTCGCTCGCTAGTAATGGTGTTTTATTTTTAGACGAACTCGGCGAGTTTGCGCCGTCGGTTCTAGATGCATTGCGTCAACCACTTGAGCAGGGCATAGTTCGTTTGGCACGCGCACGAACGAGTGTCGTCATGCCGGCGCGGTTCTTGCTCGTGGCGGCGACGAATCCGTGTCCGTGCGGTGAAGGCACTCCTGGTGTGTGCACCTGTGATGATGCCTCTCGTGCCAGATATTTGCGCAGGTTCTCGGGGCCGTTGCTGGATCGCTTTGATTTACGCGTCGCAGTCTCGCGACCAAATACGAACGAGTTGATCAGTCCGCTGCGTGGCGAATCAACTTTGGAAATTGCCCAGCGTGTGGCGACCGTCCGCAAACTTGCGTTCGACAGATGCGGATGTGCGAATTCGGCGCTGACGCGTGAGCAGTTAGATCTTGTCGCGCCATTGTCGAAAACTGCCGAGCAAAGATTACGACGCGAACTTGAAGCTGGTCATCTGACCGGTCGCGGCTATCACCGTGTGCGGCGAGTCGCGCGCACGGTTGCCGATCTAAACGGTGCGCCCGAAGTTGTAGATGATGAGCATCTGAATCTGGCGCTGATGATGCGTGTCAATCTGGCCTTGGGTTTGCGCAACAGGCGTTTGAATTTTTAAAAATGAATCCAGACCATATTGCTGCTGCGTCGCTGGCGGCGTTGCCAAAGATCGGACCAAAGAGGCTGATGACGTTGCTCAAGCATCATGACCCACAAACCGCCTGGGCCGTGGTGCAGGGTCGGACCAAACCAAACGTCGTTGTCGCAGCAATGATGCAAGAAAATGGGCTTGGTCACATGTGGCGGGCGAATGCGACGCAAAGTTTGCAACAACAGATTGAGGCGCGCTGCAAAAAATCGAACATTCATGTGAGTTTGCTTGGCGAGACAAATTATCCAAATTGTTTAAAAAAAGATCTTGCGCCACCAGCCGTGTTGTTTTATATGGGCGATTTAGCCGCGCTAAACGCGCGTCGCGCGGCGTTGATCGGCACGCGCAGTGCGACGGCATCAGGTAGATATCTGGCATCACACCTGGCATTTGAATTGGCGATGAATAATGTTTGCGTTATTTCAGGTTTGGCGCGGGGCATTGATGCATGGGCGCATCGCGGGGCATTGCGAGCATTAGAAAATGACGACAAATCTGCCGCGCCACCAGTTGGCGTGGTCGCGTCTGGGCTCGACTATGTCTACCCGAAAGAAAATGGCGATTTGTGGCGTGAAGTTGCTCAAGTCGGAGCACTGCTCAGCGAGTCTCCGCCAGGCACGCCGCCTGAGGCGTTTAGGTTTCCATTGCGCAACAGGATTCTTGCCGCACTTTGTGAAGTCTTGGTGGTTGTTGAGAGTCGTGACAAGGGTGGATCGATGATCACCGTTGATGAAGCGCAAAAGCGAGATGTCACGGTCTTGGCCGTGCCAGGTTCACCGAGAAACATCGCCTCGATCGGCACCAACCTGTTGGTGCAGCAGGGTTGTTTGCCCGTGATCGATGCCGAAGATATTTTGGTTGCACTTGGTTTGGATAATCGGCGAGCCAACGACCATGCATTTGATCCACGCGCAAAACTTTCGCCAAGCGACGCGCATGTCGTTGCGTCGATGGTTGGCACGCCATTCACATTGGATGAGTTCGTGATTCGCACCGGTGTGCCGTTGCTAGAGGCCGCAATCTCGCTCGGTCGACTTGAGGCACTGGGCTGGGTAATCAACAACTCTGGATGGTGGGAAGTAATTGAATTCGGGCAGCCCTGCAACTAAAGAGATACCGTTATGACTGCTATGGCGGCGGGGTGGGACATCGACGACTTTATTGGGTCGATGACTGCCGCATCGGCGCACACGACGAGCGCGTATGCAAGCGACATCAAGCAGTTTGCTGATTGGATTGCGCGACAGAAAATTAAATCGCCCAATCTTGTGACACGAGAAATGGTGCGGCAATATTTGAGTTTTCTGACGACCAATCGTCAGGCCAAACGCAGTGTGACGCGAAAGTTGGCGGCGATTCGTCGATACTTTGCGTGGCTCGTGCGCAACAAAAAAATAAAAGCCGACCCCACAACTGGTGTGCGCACACCTTCTGGCACCGGGCGGTTGCCGAAAGTTTTGACCAAAGAACAACTCAATGCGCTATTGACTTGCAAAGACCCAGAGGTGCCCGAATGGAAGTCGACTCGTGACACCGCGGTGATTGAACTGCTTTACGGCAGCGGACTTCGCGTTAGCGAACTTTGTTCGCTAGATATAGACAGCATCGACGCTCGCAACAACACGGTCATCGTGATGGGTAAAGGCTCAAAAGAAAGACGCATACCAGTGAGCGAACCGAGTGTTGGTGCAGTGAAGAGTTGGGTCAAATTGCGTCGCGAAGTTGTGCACGAGCAGCGCGAAGGCGTCGCATTATTCTTGAATTCACGCGGTGGGCGACTGGCGCCAAGAGACGTGCGACGAATAATTGACGAGCGAGCGTTGACGCCGACTCATCCACATGCTTTGCGCCATACTTTCGCCACACATCTGCTCGATAACGGGGCAGACTTGCGCGCAGTGCAAGAGTTGCTTGGCCACTCGGATGTTGCGACTACGCAGCGTTACACCCAAGTCAGCAAGGAGCGCCTCAAATCTGCCTACGGCGCATCGCATCCACGCGCATGAACGCCCTGCCTGTTCGTCTGACAATTGATCAAGCCTGGGAGAAATGGCACTCGCAAAAAGATGCACTCGCGCGCGAATGGCTTGTCGTGCATTATGCATCGCTCGTGAAGTTCGTGGCTGGTCGACTCGCGGCTGGTCTGCCCAAGCGAGTCGAAATTGGGGATCTCGTGAGTTCGGGCGTGTTTGGTTTAATGAATGCGATTGATCGGTTTGATCCGGCGCTCGGCTTTAAATTCGAGACCTATGCGATTCCAAGAATTCGTGGCGCAATTTTGGACAGTTTGCGTTCGCTGGACTGGGTGCCACGAAGTGTGCGTTCAAAAGCCAGAACTGTCGAGAACGCAATCTCAGATTTGGAGCACGAGTTGAAGCGCGCACCGACCGACGAAGAGTTGGCGACGAAACTCAAAATCAATAGCAACGATCTTGAAACTTGGTTGACAGAAATCGCCTCGAGCGCAGTTGGACCACTCGATCATGTTGTTGCCGACAATACCCCTGCATCTACACATGGCGGTGCCTCATATGTGCCGAGTCCCGACTCGGTCGTTGAAGCAACTGAATTACGCAAGATCATGCGCAGTGAAATAAAACGACTTCCTGAACGCGAGAGAACGGTTTTAGTTTTGTATTACGAAGAAAATTTGACGCTGGGTGAAATCGGCGAGGTGCTGGGCGTGACCGAGAGTCGCGTCTCGCAGATTCACACAAAAGCTATTTTGCAATTGCGTTCGCGTCTTGCCGCCGCCGACGTCGCCTAGTCATCTTGCTCGCGGCAATATTGACTGCGATCGTTCTCGCGTCGCCATGCGTGATGCTCAACCCCGTTGCGGACATGGGCAGCGTCGTGATTATCGATTACTTTCGGGCGCCAAAGTGTGAGCGATGCGCCGGTAATCGTGGCATCGAAATGCAGTTGCAAAGTGGTCAACCAATTTTTGCGGTGAGCGACGGTGTGATCAGTTATCACGGCGAAGTGGGTCGAACAAAATATTTAGTCTTGCTGACCGACAATAATCGGCGAATTACGTACGGCAAGATTGCGCAAAGTACCTTGCGTCGCGGTGATCGAGTCTTGGCTGGTCAGCAAATCGCGACGTCCGGGCCAAATCTTTATTTCGGCGTTCGCGAAGTTTCGGGCTCAGCCGTGCGATATGTCGACCCGTTGACGTATCTGACAGCTGCGAGAGGTGTTCAGGGGAGAGCCGTTTTGATTAGCGGCGCTTCCGTGTTTTTGATCCGACCGTCAACTGGGCAAATTGCAGGCAAATTACAGTGTTGATCGCGGTGCCTGACCGCTAGGATTTCGGGGCTAGTTGAGGTAATTGAAGTTCTATCCCACTATTAAATTGCACGACTTTCATCATGTGGTCGCTTCGGCGCCGAAGGTC
>JAQCDY010000023.1 GCA_027729785.1 Actinomycetota bacterium
ATCGCGAATATTTAAATGTCTATTCGTCGTTTGAAGGCCAAGTCATTTTGAGCGGCATCTTCATTTTGTTTGGCTGTTCGCTGATCATGCTCGACCAGTTCTCGCGTATCGCCGCACCACAAAGATTTATTCGTCGTCGTGAGTCAGCCAGATAGTCAGATAGTCAAATGTTGATCCTCACAACAATTTTCGGCTCGCTATTCGGCCTGGGTCTTTTCTTTGTGGTTCGCCCAGGTGCATTAACAAACCGTGTCGTGCAATCGCGCAATCGACTTGAACACGGCATGATCTGGCTCATACTTCGCGCCCAAACGCAACATCGCGCTGATCTGGCAATCGTGGGTTATCAAGCATCCGAGATGGTTTCACGCAAACTCGCGACAATGTTCATCGCCAGCGCATCGGCGCTTGGTTTGATCGTCGCATTCAACGCGTCATCACTGCAAGTTTCAAAGATCTTTGTTTTGTTTATCCTGTCGACAGTCGCGGCAATTGGCTTTTTCTTGCCAGACACTCAGGTGCGAGCCAAAGCCAAATCTCGTCGCCAAGATTTTTTGCATGCTTTCTCTAGTTATTTAGATCTGGTCAATGTTTTGCTTGCGGGCGGCGCGGGCACCGAGACAGCACTAACTGCCGCCGCCGAAGCAGGGGATGGTTGGTCATTTTCCGAAATACGCAACGCTCTGACTCGGGCACGCAGTTCGCGGCGGTCGCCTTGGGTTGAACTCGCCACCCTTGGCACGACCTACAACATCGCCGAGATTTCAGAGGTTGCAGGCAGCGTGCAACTTGCGGGTGAGCATGGAGCACGCATTCGACTCTCGCTCTCTGCACGCGCAGATTCTCTGCGCAATCGACACATGGGTGAGATCGAGGCTGAGGCACAAAGTGCGACCGAGCGCATGGGTATTCCAATGGTGCTGCTGTTCGTCGCTTTCATTGCCTTGATTGGCTACCCAGCAGTGCACCTCGTGTTGGGAAGTTTTTGATGTACCGAACCTGAAACTCATTTACACAGTATTCACAAACAATAAACAACAGGAGGAACAATGACAGCAATGAAAGAAATATGGCAGTACTACTGGATTCGATTTACCGCCTCAGCACAACAAGACAGTGAACGGGGCGAAGTCAGTGCCACCACCGTCGTCATGGCTGCAGCTCTAATCGCTCTAGCGATTGCAGTTGGTGCGACAATCACCAGCCGAGTAACAAATAAAGCAAATTCACTCGACCTTGGCTAGCCCCTGGTTTAGCAACCACAACTTGTGAAAAGAATCGACAGCACGGTTGACCCTGGCGAGACAGTCGTTCAGGTTGTCATCGCCGTGCCAATCGTGCTGTCAATGTTGCTAATCGCGATTCAAGCGATGCTGTTCATGCACTCAGCAAACATCGCAACTTTGGCTGCAAGCAAGGGCGCAAGTGTGGCGGCTAACACTCAAGGCGACGTCGTACTTGCGCTAAATGCGGCCACTCAAACCGTTGCTGAACTTGGCGCGCAGCTAATCGGCACACCAACAGCCAATATTGCGGATGGTTTTGCGACCGTGCAGATACGTGTTGTTGTTCCGAATGTCGCACCATTTTTTCCAACTTCAGTTTTACGCCAAGGCGAAGAGCCTTTAGAGAGCTTTGTGCAAGAAGATGACAGATGAAAACACATTCTGGTTCAGTCACCGTTGAAATGGTGCTTTTGACACCTGTTTTAATGGTCTTGATTTTGTTTGGTGTTTATTCTGGGCGAGCATCTGAGTCGCTCATTCAGGTTCGACACGCCGCGGATCAAGCAGCGCGTGGGGCTTCAAAAGTAAGTCGTTCGCGCATTGAGACAATCGCTTTCGAAGTCGCACAACGCACTTTGACCAATAGTGGCACCTCTTGTCATGATTTTTCTATCAATACATCCTTGGTGCGTCAGGGCAATAACAACGCTGTTCGTGTGGCGATTGAGTGCACCATTAATACACAGGGAATGTCGCTTCTCGGACTGTCATCACGACGCGTCAGTGCATCGTCAACCGAAGTCATAGATCGCTGGCGTGTCGATTCATGAAGTGCAAACTCTCTATCACGACTGAAAATGGTGTCGTTTCTGCTTTTGTAGTTGGCTTAATGATGACTTTTATAGTTTGCGCAGGGCTGGGTGTCGACGGTGGTCGACTCGTGGCTGTTCGACTTGAACTTGCCGATCACGCCGAAAACGCAGCCCGTGTCGGCGCCCAAGAACTCACCGAATTGCGCAGCGGTGAACCAAAAATTGATGAAAGTCAAGCGCAAAGTTCAGTCTCGAACTATTTGGCGCTGCATGATTTAGACGGTGAAGTCGCGACTACTTCAAATTCTGTAACGGTAACGGTTAGTCAAGAAGTTGAGATGACGCTCCTGCAACTATTTGGCGCAACAAATCATTTACTCTCAGTAACTCGCACCGCCGCACCAAGCGACCACTAGCCATGCCTCATGCAACAGTCTTGAGCGACAAAGTGGGTTTGTCTCAGAGCCAACTGGTGATCAAAATCATTGGGCTGGTACTCGCTGGCCTAGTTGCATTTATCGTTGTGCACTTAATTTTTGACTTATTTCGTTATCTGGCATTTCGATTTAGATTTCGTGAATCATTTATTCCGCGTAGCTGGCCGGTTGTTCTCATCATCAGTTTGTGGACCATGCTCACGCCGACTCGCAGTTTTGCAATGGGCATCGGGCCTTCGGAAAGCGTTGTACAAGTTGAGAATCACCCAGAGTCAAGAACGTTTGGCTCAATTAATTCGTTGCTTACCTGCTCGGTTGTCGTTTCTGGCTTATTGATTGAAATTGGCAAGGTGCGCGGACGCCAATTGTGCAAACTTGAAATTAATTCACGTCTGAGCCACCCATCAGCCACGGCAATGCTCACCGAGATCAGCCTGCATGCGGTAACCCAATCGCAGCCTGAACCAGATACAGCGCTATACCTTGCCGCAAACTCTGATCAGCCTGTCTTCGTACCCATGGGTAAGAGCAACTCACAACTAGCGCATATTGATCTTGGTCAAAATTCGGTGGTGAACATCGTTGGCGACAACCGCGAAACGAGTGAAGCAGTGTTCAAAGCACTGATGATGTCGACACTTTTTGCCGCCAGTAGTAAATCCCAAACTATTTTTTACTCTTCAACTCTGAACGCTGACTCCTGCTTTTCTGGAGTATCAGTAGCTTCGTCTTTTGCTGAAGTTCTGCAGTCAGCCAGAAATGCAAAAACGAGGTCAATTTTATTTTCTCGTGAAATTCTGAGCGATCACGAATTTATTCAACTAGGCGAATACGAAATCTCTCTAGTCTGCTTGCACTCGACTCCAAACTCGACTACTTGTTTGCGAGTTGAAAATAGTCAGTGGTACATGTCGCCGCACAATATCCCGATCAGCCCATTTGGCTTATCTATTGCTCAAATTTCGTCGCTGAGTGAACTATTCACAGATACTGCGCGATGCGCCGAACAAGTTTCTTTGAGTGCACATCCAACTTTTGAAACTGTCGGGGATTGGAAGGTTCTTGTGCGCACGCTTGGACCTGTTGATGTACAGCTATCCGATGGCACAATCATCAAATTTGAAAAATCTAAGACCAAAGAACTTCTGGCGTGGCTGACCAATCACCGGTCAAGACCTACGCGAAGTGCAGCCCGAACCGCGCTTTGGGAGTTCAACGTCGCGGACGCAACATTCACGAATGTGATTTCAGATATTCGCCGAACACTCAATCAGACGCATCTGCTCGAACCATTTGAAGAATGGATCCCACGCACGTTTAGTGATCAATTGCCATTTCATGTCTCAATCGTCAGTGACGGCGAACTATTGCAGGCCTGTATCAATCGAGCCAAAAATCTGCAACCTGCTGCAGCAGTGGCCGATTTACATCGTGGACTTGAGTTGGTCCGCGATCTGCCATTTGCCGGCACGGGTTACCTTTGGCCTGACGCCGAAGGCATTACATCGCAACTGGTTTTAACCGTGATAACTGCGGCATGTATGGCGGCAGAACTTGATCTAAGGCGTGGCGAAACAGATGGGGTGTTCTGGGCAACGGCTCAAGGGCTTAAAGTCTTGGGCGCCCACGAAGAGTTATTTGCTCTACGCATGCGAGCCCATGGTCTACGAGGTGATTTGGCTGGTGTGCGTTTCGAGTTTGAGTCGTACAAGCGAGCAATGCTTTCAGATTCTTTGCAAATTATTGAGCCATCGAAAAAACTAGTTGCGCTGTGTCGCGAATTGACTGCACCCAACTCGGTGGCTCTAGCGAGGTAGGTGCTTTCGCCCGATACCCATGCGCAAGGCAATGCCCCAACGCGTCACATCGAATTATCGACAAACTATTTGGTAGATAAACCAGCAAGTGCGAGTGCTTGGGCCACAGTTTCGGCAGGCTCAAGTTTGATGCCAGAAATTTTTATATCTTTGGCACTGCTCGCAGGAATGATCGCTCGTGTGAAACCCAATCGTGCTGCTTCACCAAGTCGACGCGCGGTGTTGCTGGCCTGACGCAATTCGCCAGCCAAACCGACTTCACCACACGCGACAAGATTTTCAGCCAGCGGCATGTTCGTCGCCGCCGAAACAAGTGCCAAACATAAACCCAAATCAGCGCCTGGCTCGTTTAATTTCACGCCTCCCACGACAGACGCAAACACTTCGTGTTGGGCAAGATTTACGCCGGCACGTCGCTCGAGCACAGCCAGCAACATCGCCAGACGACCAGCATCAACACCTTGGGCCGACCGACGCGGCGAAACATGCGACGGCGACAAATTAGTCAGCGCCTGAACTTCAACCAGCAATGGTCGATGGCCTTCGAGTGCTGGCACCACAATCGAACCAGGCACGCCGGCGCGCCGGTCGGCTAAAAACAGTTTGCTCGCATCGGGCACACTGCGCAGGCCGAGTTCGGTCATCTCAAATAATCCCAATTCGTTTGTTGAACCAAATCGATGCTTTACCGCGCGCAATAATCGCAACGCATGATGTCGTTCGCCTTCGAAAGACAAAACAGTGTCGACAACATGTTCGAGTACACGTGGTCCGGCAAGCCCACCATCTTTGGTGACATGGCCGACCAAAACAATCGGCAGATCACGCGCTTTGGCTTCTTGCACGAGTCGATGCGCGCAACCCCGAACTTGTGAAACAGAACCTGGCGCCGAATTTAATTGCGGATCGGCAATCGCCTGAATGCTGTCGATGATCACAAGTTGGGGCTTTACTTGGTCGATCGAATTAATAATGTTCGTCAGTGACATCTCGGCGACAAGCCACAAATCTGGTTTGATCGCCCCGAGTCGCTCGGCTCGCAACCGCACTTGTTGGGCTGATTCTTCGGCGGTTACATAAAGCGTCTTGCCTGACCACGCGGCGAGCAGTTGCAGCAACAAAGTTGATTTGCCGATGCCAGGTTCTCCACCAAGAAGTGTCACTGAACCAGGCACGAGACCACCACCCAACACGCGATCTAGTTCTTCAACGCCAGTCAGGGTGGGTTTTGAAACTTTGGCATCGAGTGCGTCAATTGGTTTTGGCTCACCTGGTGGCACAAGCGCCATGCCAGTGGCGATTGAAATTAGTTCTTCGTCACCCTCGACATCTTCGACGAGGCTGTTCCAAGCGCCGCAAGCACCGCACCGACCTGCCCATTTCGGCACGGCAGCACCGCATTCGGTGCATCGGTATACGGTGCGAAGTTTTACCATCTCGCACTAGACATTATTCGCTGGGTGTGCGACTCGCCCCACGGCGCTTGTAAGCGACTCTGAGGATTATGGCAAACATAATCAATAGCCATGCGAACAACAGAAACTTGAACAAGTTTGCGACGAGTCGTGCCACCGTGGCTTTAACCGCGGTATTCCGCGAAGTTGTCAACACCGATTGCTCGCTGCCATCTAGTGGTACCCGCCACGTCACCGTGTTCTCGGTGTCGATGCCGGTCGTGCGCTCAATTACACCCGGCAAAATAGCGACAAAATCAATCGTCATCGCTTTGCCAAGGTCAAGGTCTGCTTGTCGCAAGTTTTCGGCAAATGGTGCGCCACCAATCGTGTTCAGCAAACGCGCGTCAGCAAACGCGCTTAGCCCTCCATCTGCTTGCAAACTGCCGTCAAGTTTGAAAGTCGAATCGGTATCTTTGCCGCTGCGAGTCAGTGACATTTGTTTAAATGGACCAAACTCGCCACTCAATTGAGTGAGCAGTGCGCCTGCTTGTTCAGCATTATCAAACGTGTGCGTCAGTGAAACTTGAAGTCCACCGTCCACAGTTTTGTTGGGCCGCGCCACAACCCAACCGGCGGCCGTCGCGTCGTCAAAGCGCAAGTCGTCGGCCAGATTCGGCGCTATAGCCAAGACTTCCGAGTCAGCGATTATGTTGACCGTCACGACACCTGCACCGTTTTGTCCGACATCAAGGGTGACAACTGTATTTACTTGGCACGAGCACAGCCCGAGCACCGTCGCAATCACTGCAACAAATTTAAGGTTCACGGGTTTTGCCTAAGCACGCCGACGCACGCTCACGCCGAGATCACTCGGTTGTTGGTGTTGTCTCGCCGGCGCCAGCAAGTTCAACAGTGACTGGTGGCGCAAAACCTTCAACAGCCTTGAACGAGAAACGTTTTTCTCCAGCAGTTTCAGGATCATCTTCAACGCCGACCACGATAATTTCACCGGCATGGAAGACTTTGTTCAAGAGTTTTTCTGAAAGAGGATCTTCAAGGAAGCGTTGCATCGCTCGGCGCAAAGGTCGAGCACCCAGTTGCGGGTCGTAACCGCGTGTCGCCAGCAACTCTTTGGCCTCGACGGTGAGTTCAAGACCGAGACCGAGACCTTCAAGTTGACTGGTCAAGCGCTTGCTCATTAGATCGACCATCTGTACAACTTCGCTTATTGCCAACTCATGGAACACGATTACTTCGTCGATGCGGTTGAGAAACTCAGGTTTGAACTGCACCTTCAGCGCCTCGTTGACCTTGTCACGCATGCGTGCGTATGAAAGCGCTTCGTCATTTTTGCCGAAGCCCACATTGGCTTTGCGCAAATCTTGCGTGCCCAAGTTTGAAGTCATGATCAACACGGTGTTTCTGAAGTCGGTGCTGCGACCTTGTGCATCTGTCAGACGTCCTTCTTCAAGAATCTGCAACAGCGTGTTGAAAACATCTGGGTGCGCTTTTTCGATTTCGTCGAACAACACCACTGAGAACGGTTTGCGACGCACAGCCTCGGTCAACTGGCCGCCTTCTTCGTAGCCGACATAGCCCGGTGGTGAGCCAACCAGGCGGCTAACCGTGTGCTTCTCCATGTATTCGCTCATGTCAAGGGCAATCAAAGCTTGTTCGTCACCAAACAAGAACTCCGCCAAAGTTTTCGCCAGTTCGGTCTTGCCGACACCAGTTGGTCCTAAGAAAATAAACGAACCGCTCGGACGCTTCGGGTCTTTCAACCCTGCGCGAGTTCGACGAATGCTCTGACTGACTGCTTTGAGGGCATCTTCTTGGCCGATGATCCGCTTGTGCAGTTCGGCTTCCATGTTCAGCAACTTGGCCGTTTCTTCTTCGGTCAACTTGAAAACTGGAATACCCGTCCACATGCTCAAAACTTCGGCGATGGATTCTTCGCTGACTTCGTCAAACAAGTCAATGCCTTGGGCTTTGACGTCAACTTCTTTTTGCGCACGCTCTTCAAGCAACGAGCGCTCTTGATCGCGCAAGCGACCGGCTTCTTCAAAGCGTTGTTCTTCGACGGCGCGCTTCTTTGCTTCTTGCACATCGTTGATTCTGTTTTCAATTTCTTTCAAATCTGGCGGCGTGGTCATCCGCTTAATTCGCAACCGACTGCCGGCCTCGTCGATCAAGTCGATCGCCTTGTCTGGCAAGAAGCGATCTGAGATATATCGGTCAGCGAGGTTGGCCGCCGAAACGAGAGCCTGATCGGTGATCGTCACGCGGTGGTGGGTCTCGTATTTGTCACGAATGCCCTTGAGAATTTCGATCGTGTGAGCAACTGTTGGCTCATCAACTTTGACTGGTTGAAAGCGGCGTTCAAGCGCGGCATCTTTTTCGAAATGCTTTCTGAATTCGTCAAGTGTCGTCGCACCGATTGTTTGCAGTTCTCCGCGTGCCAACATCGGCTTCAAAATTGACGCTGCATCAATCGCACCTTCGGCGGCGCCTGCGCCGACAAGCGTGTGAATTTCATCGATGAACAAAATAATGTCTCCACGGGTCTTAATTTCTTTGAGCACCTTCTTCAAGCGCTCTTCAAAGTCACCGCGATAGCGACTGCCCGCCACGAGCGCACCCAAGTCGAGTGTGTACAACTGTTTGTTGGTCAAAGTCTCTGGCACTTCGTTCGCCACGATTTTTTGTGCCAGACCTTCGATGATCGCCGTCTTGCCGACGCCGGGTTCGCCGATCAACACAGGGTTGTTTTTGGTGCGTCGTGACAAAATTTGCATCACGCGCTCCATTTCTTTGTGGCGACCAATAACTGGGTCGAGTTTTTTGTCGCGCGCGAGTTGGGTCAAGTTGCGACCGAACTGATCCATAATCTGACTGCCACCTTTTTCTTGTGGCGCATCTTTCGCACCGACAGTTTCGCCTTCACCTTTGCCACCAGGGCCCTGATATCCACTCAACAACTGAATGACTTGTTGGCGAACTCGCCCGAGGTCTGCGCCAAGTTTGACCAGCACTTGTGCTGCAACACCTTCGCCTTCGCGAATCAGACCAAGCAAGATATGTTCGGTGCCGATGTAGTTATGGCCGAGTTGCAACGCTTCACGCAACGAAAGTTCGAGCACTTTTTTTGCCCGCGGAGTAAATGGAATGTGACCCGACGGTGACGAACCACCCTGGCCGATGATCTCTTCAACTTGCGCACGCACCGCCTCGAGCGAAATGCCGAGCGTTTCTAAACCTTTGGCGGCGACACCTTCGCCTTCATGAATCAGGCCCAGCAAAATGTGCTCGGTGCCGATGTACGAGTGATTGAGCAGGCGGGCTTCTTCTTGGGCGAGAACTACGACTCTGCGAGCTCTGTCTGTAAATCTTTCGAACAATTCTGACCACCTTGTGAGTCAAATGAGTGAACTGTCATAAAGTGTATCGGTGCGACTGTGATCATTTATGCAGCGCGTGACGACCCTCACAACGTTTAGTTCGTAAATTCACAAGGCAAATTGCCTAGTCTGTGGATATGGCCGTTTACTCGCCGCTGCTTTCGTTGCCACAGATGGCCGTGGATCGTCAGCGAGTCGAGTCGGCTTTGCTGAGTGCGGTAAAAACGCGCGAATCACATCTCAACGAGCTCGCGGCCCATTTGATTGTCGCTGGCGGCAAAAGACTGCGTCCCGTGATGACGATCGCTGCGGCGTCGGTCGGCAACGAAAAACCCGTTAGCGATGACGTAATTCAGGGCAGCGTTTCATGCGAACTTGTTCATCTCGGTTCGTTGTATCACGACGATGTGATGGATGAAGCCGCCACTCGGCGCGGTGTCGAAACGGTGAACGCCCGTTGGGGCAATCTGCAAGCGATTCTTGCCGGAGATTTTTTGTTGGCAAAAGCTTCAGAGATCGCCGCTGCGCTCGGCACCGAGGTTGCAACATTGTTGGCACGGACCATCGGCAATCTTTGCGAAGGACAGATCGAAGAATTAACTAAGGCGTTTGATGTCTCGAGATCAGTGCCGTCGTATTTGGTCAGCATCGAGGGTAAAACTGCTTCGCTGTTTGCAACATCTGCCCGCATTGGGGCACTTGTGGCTGGTCATGATCGCTCAGCGGTTGAAACATTGACCAGTTATGGCGCCGCATATGGCATGGTGTTTCAGATAGTCGACGACATTTTGGATGTAATCGCGACTGACGCAGAACTTGGCAAGCGGGCCGGTCACGACATGGAAGAGGGTGTCTACACATTGCCCGTGCTGTTGACATTAAAGAGTGATTCACCTGACGCACTTGAACTGCGCGACCTGCTCGGACGACCATTTACGGGCAATGATCGCGACACAGCACTTTCGATTGTTCGTTCGAACACCGGCGTTGCACATGCAATTGAAACTGCCAGTGAATATGTGGCGATCGCCGAAAGTGAATGCGCCAAGTTGCCTGCATCAAGTGCGACAACCGCGCTTCGTGAAGCACCGCGAGCACTGCTCAATTCAGTAATTCGATAACAACGAAAATCAATCGCTGGTCAGCGAAGTTCGTGGACCCGCAAGATCAATTCTCGTGAATCTGGGTCAAGTTGCCGACCAGCGATTCGTTCAGTGAGGATTATTGCTTGAGCCGTGTCGTCGACCAAACCTGACCATCTGATGTATCCACCCATGAGGCCATGCAGGCGCTCGCTGACTTCTTCGGCATGCACGACTATTTTGAGTCCGCGTTGCAACAACTTTGAGAGTTCGGTATAAAACGACTTCAACCATGGGTCTAGCTCGTCTGGGTGTGGCATCGGGCGATGTTGGTAGGGCATCTGCAACTCTTCGTAACTATGCAAATTATGCGGTGCTGTGCTGATTGAAATCACGCAACCAAATTCGTTTTCACGCAACCAAATGATCTCTTCTTGGCGTCGCACTCGACGATGGTTGACACCGAACCCACCTGGGCGCTCACAAATGGCGAGTTTGTCTTTGATGATCCAGGTTAAATGTCGGGGCAAAATGCCAAGAGCCCACTTACCGCGCAGTTTTTGTGGCACTAGTGCATCCTTTAATTCGACATGCCACTAGTTACTGAAATGACCAACATCGAGAGAACACAATACCACAGTAAATTTGTGCCATTTTTGGTTTTTAGAACTTTTTATTTGTCACCGAAATTTTAAATTATTGTTTCGAGTTGATCTGTAGGCGCTGTTGACTACGCCGAACCTCACGGTTCATTCCGATTTCACATGCAGTCGTCTTGCCACGGGCAACATCCAAGACCCGTTCAACCGTTGCTGCATCTGGTGGGTAGACGTCAGTCAGCCAACTTCGAATCGCACGTCGTGCCACGGCAAGCGGCGCACCAGCAACGGCTTTGGCATCGGTCGGGTCGATCTTCTTTGCAAGTTCGTCGAGAACTTGAGCGTCATCACGAAATAATTCAGCCTGGCGCGCCAAAATCGGTGCTACATCTCGTTGTGAAATATCGTTCATCAGCGGCATCAATTGGTGGCGAACCTGATTTCGCAAAAACTTCAGGTCCAAGTTTGATGGGTCGTTCACGCATTCGATCGCCAAGTCTTGACAAAGGCGTTCAGTCTCGCTGCGTCGCAGATTCAAAATCGGATGGTTGAAACTCTTCTGCATCCCAGCAAGGCCCTGCAGACCAGCACCACGCAAGAGGTTGATCAAAAGCGTTTCTGCCTGATCATCAGCGGTGTGTCCAGTGGCGATATCTTCAGGCAACACCGCGTATCTTGCGTCGCGTGCGCGGGCTTCGAGATTTGAACCCGGTTCAACCGCAATCGTCTTGCTGACAAACTCGGCGCCGAGTTGTTCGACAATTTTGGCGACCATATTTGCTTCTTTATCCGAGCCCGGGCGCAGCGAATGGTCGACATGAAAGGCCGTGACTTCGCAATCATTTAGAACTGCGAGCAGCAACATCGCCATGCTGTCTTGCCCACCCGAAACCGCGCAGTTGATTTGTTCGCCAGGCCTCGGAAAATTGCACCGTGCCAATAGTTCGACCGCAAACTTGCTTGACTTGAGTTCGGCGCGAAGGGCGTTCATCGGCCCGAGCCGATTATTTCTGCGCTTGTTGTCGGCGACGGTTCGGATATTTAAGAGCGGTTACCGACTTCAAATAGCCAGCCACCAAACCAATCAGTGCACCAATGCCGGCGATCAACAAGCCAGCACCCAACCACCAATGCCATACAACTGCAGCAATCATTGGCATAATGCTAGCGATTATTTGTTTAGCTAGCCAATCAACTGTCTATTTCTTTGGTGTGTTCTGGTGCGGAAAGTTGTCGCGGTGCTGAATCAATATTTGAAATCTCGGTCAGTTCAGCAGATGTCACACCAGCATCTTTGAACTTTCGCAGTGTGGCCAACATTCGACCCTCGATCGAGCCGACCATTTTGTTGTATGCAGTGATCGCAGTTTCAAGGCCACGGCCAGTCTTGTCGACACTTTCGAGCACGGTGTCTACACGTTCATATAATTCGCGACCCATAGACGCGATCTTCTCGGCGTGTTCGGCAATCTGAAAGGCCTGCCAACCCTTGGCCACGGCGAGCAATAGTGCCAACAAGTTAACTGGTGAAGCGATCAATACTCGACTTCGCATCGCGACCTCAAGCAGGCTGCTATCGGCACGCAAAGCGTCGGCCAAGAACGACTCACCAGGAATAAACATGATCACATACTCGGGTGAGCGCTCGAACTGCTCCCAATATTTTTTGTCAGCCAGAACTTTGGCGTGACTGGCCATCGCCTTGGCGTGTTCATTGAGAAGTTGTTGGCGCAATGTCGGATCCGAAGTTTCTTGTGCCTTGAGATATGAGTCAAGGGGCGACTTTGAGTCGATCACGACGCAGCCATCGTTCGGCAATTTGATTACGGCATCTGGTCGTTGGGTTTTGTCATTACCCGAAACGGTTGTCTGTTCAAAAAAATCGCAGTAGGGCAACATGCCGGCAAGTTCAATTACATTGCGCAACTGCTGTTCACCCCATGCGCCACGCGCGCTCGTTGACTTGAGCGCTGATTGCAGAGCCGAGGTGGTTTGATTCAGTGTGTCGATTTGTTTGCTGATTGTTTCGGCCACGCCAACCGTATTCGTGTAATTCGATTGCAGCGAAGTTACTGCGTTGCGTAGTTCGTTCATTTGTGTTGCAACTGGATCTAGCAAACTTTTTGTTTCGGTCGCCAATGTCTGCGTACGCGCCTGATAGGTGCGATCAATTTGCAAGTTGACGTTCTCGAGGGCTTGTTGCGTGGCTTTGCCCACTTGGGCATCAACCGCGGTGCGCACTGCATCGATCAGCGCAGTCTGGTCAAAGTTTTGTGGAGCGACAGATAAGTTGCCTCCACCGTTTTGGCGGAACAACAACACGCCGAGACTCAGCACAGCAACGACCAGTAATCCAATGATGATTTCCATCACCACAGTGTGGCACGGGGGTGTGACTGGTCAGATCGCGATCTCAATTGTGTGTAGATTGACGACATGGAATCAGCAAAAATCATGGATAGCCCAGTCGGTTGGGTGAAAGATCACATTCGTACATATATCGACAGCAACGGCGCTGAGGGCCATATTTGGCGTGGAGTTCCTACTTTGCTTCTCACTACAACAGGTCGAAAGTCGGGCACATTGCGTCGCACGGCGTTGATCTACGGCCGAGACGGAGATGATTATGTGATCGTCGGGTCCAAAGGTGGCGCCCCAAAAAATCCGTTGTGGTACGAAAACCTGGCGAGCAATTCGAAGGTGACAATTCAGGTCGGGCCAGATGTTTTTGACTGCATCGCTTCAACTTATGAAGAGCACGGCACAGCCGGTGAGCATCGCCAAAAAGTATGGGATTCACTGGTCACGATTTGGCCGGGCTTCGGCGAATATCAAGTCAAGACCGAACGCCGCATTCCTCTTGTGCGGTTAAAGAAAATTAGTTAGTCGACTGTCTGCCAGCGTTTAGATAGACCGCCAAAATAATCAGTGGAATATAGGCCACGAGCAAGCCAGTAATCGGCAAAAGTTTGCCGTCTGCCACGAACCAAGCGATTGGCAGCAACCAAAAAATATTAATCGCGCCAACACCAAGCGAAACGGGCAGGTGGCCATTCATCTTTTTGGCCAGGTGTTGATAAGCATGTGTGCGGTGAGCGACGTAGACACGTTCACGCGCAATAATTCTTCGAAGCAAAGTCACGGTTGCATCCGAAACAAACACGCCAAGCATGATTATCAGTGACCACGCAATAAGTGGCTCATCTTTTGCCACGAGGATAGATATCGCCGCAATCGTAAACCCGATGAATCCACTACCGATGTCACCGAGAAATATTTTTGCTGGCGGCAGATTTAAAAAAGCAAAGCCAATAACCGCTGCGCCCAGAACCGCAATCACATACCAAAGATTGCTTTCGGTTTTAATTACCAGCAGCATCGCGACCGATGAACTCATGGTTATCGTCTGCACCGCAGTTATCAAATCAATGCCGTCCATAAAATTGAACAAGTTGAGTAACCAAACCAAGTAAATCACCGCGGCAATGTCGCCGACAAGACCAAAGTCAATTGCTGACTCTGCCAAAAGCAACGCCGGCAGTCCGTCTGCAAGCGCGACAGTCAAAATTGCGACACAAAAATGTCCGACAAGTCGCCACTTCGCCGAGGTCAGTCGACCCAGATCGTCTAAGCGACCGATTATCGCAACAACCGTGCCAGGTAGCGCAAGCGTCAAAAACGTGCGATTTGAAATCGTGTCGTTCGAAAGCAGAACTAACAAACCAGCAATGAATGAAATGACGATTGCAATTCCTGCGCCATGTGGTGTCGGTGAAATATGCGAACTTCGCTCATTGGGTACATCAAGTTGATTATTTTTAAGTGCTTTTTTTCGAGTCAGCACAGTCAACGCGAAACCTATTATTGCGATGACTGGAATTAGCGCAATCATTTGTTGCCGCTTTGAAACCAGTCAACTGTTGCAGATACTTCTTCTTGCAGACTAAATGGAGCAGTCCAGTCGAGCTTTTGCTTCGTCTGTGAAACATCCAGTTGAAATGAACCACAGAGCCCGTCGTAAGCGCGGGGTTTACCAATAACTTGGCTTCCGAATTTGAGGGCCCCGAGCGGCATTTTTATCAGACGTGCTGGTTTATTCATTGAATTGGCAATTATTTTTAACAAGTCAGTGGTTGAGACATCGTGATCATCTGAGGCGTTAAAAACCTGATTTTTTGCCGCCTCGCTTGTTGCACAGTTGTCGATTAAATCTGCGAGATTTCTCACACCAATAAAGCTGCGTAAATTTCGGGCACTACCCAGCGGCAGGGGTAAGCCAGTTTTTGCCCATTTGATCATCGATAAAAAATTCGCCTTGACACCTGGACCGTAGACAAGTGGTGGACGAATAATTGTGTAACTCATTTGACTTTGCTGACTGATTTGTTGGATTACTTTTTCGGCTGAAACTTTTGAAGCAGCATATGGCGAATCGAAATTTAAAGTGTCAGATGTCTTGAACGGAAGATTAGTCAAGCTTTGCTGTCCATAAATCACAGCGGTGCTGATAAATATTATGTGTTTACTATTCAAGGCCAACCGTCGCGCAAGCATCTCGGTCAGATCGGTGTTAATTGATTTATAAATCTCAGAATCTGAACTCTTCGAAGAAACATGGGCGCGACCTGCAAGGTGAACCAATACGTCGCAGCAGTCAACTTG
>JAQCDY010000130.1 GCA_027729785.1 Actinomycetota bacterium
GACTCAACCAGTGCCCGTTTATGCTGCCACTGTTGATGACGGCGAAGTTTTCATCGAGTTGAACTGAGAAGAGATCTATGACGACACTTGAAATCAAAAACCTTGCCGTCTCGGTTGGTGGCTCACAAATTTTGAATGATGTCACTCTGACTATCAAGTCGGGCGAGGTGCACGCAGTAATGGGCCCGAATGGTGCAGGCAAGTCAACGCTGTCGGCTGCACTGATGGGTAAACCTGGTTATGTCGTTACCGGTGGCTCAGTCAAACTCGACGGTGTCGACATGCTGGCGTTGCCAACTTGGCAGCGAGCCACCGCAGGTCTGCACTTGATCATGCAATATCCAACCGAGATACCAGGTGTGATGTTGCAAGACGCGATGAGCGCAGCACTCGACGCCCGCAAACGCGACACAGCAAATTTGCGCTCTCTAATTGCAACAGAAGCTAAGCGGATTAGTTTCGACACTGAACTTGTAGATCGCGCGGTGAATGTCGACTTTTCAGGTGGCGAAAAAAAGCGTAACGAAACTGTGCAACTTGCGGTGCTACAACCAAAGATTGCGATTCTTGACGAACTTGACTCGGGTCTAGACATAGATGCGTTGCGTGACTGTGCCCAACGCGTTGAAGATGCGACCCGAGAGATGAATCTCGGTGTCTTGGTGATCACGCACTACAGCAGGCTGTTTGAACAACTCAATCCAGACTTCGTGCATATTTTGACCAACGGTCGCATCGTCAAGAGCGCAGGCCCAGAGTTGGCCGACGAACTTGAAGTCACTGGCTACGCCGCATACTGAAACGTGTAAATAAAAATGGTGGGTAGCCCCTAAGGTGCTTTGCCACGCGCCGCTGAACTAGTCACCCTCCGCCACCCCCACCTAAGGTTGTCGGGTGGCTCGTGACTGGCAAGAAGTTGACGGCGCGCTGTATAAAAAGTTTGAGTTTCGCAACTTTGCCGAGGCATTTGCGTTCATGACCAAAGTTGCGGCGGTGGCCGAATTACAAAATCATCACCCTGATTGGTCGAATAGTTGGAACATTGTTGAAATTTCGCTTTGTTCACATGACAAAGGCACAATCACTCAACGCGATCACGAGCTTGCCAACGCAATAGACGAACTATTCGCATAAAAATCGTGCAGAGCGTCTTTAAACAAACTCAAAAGTTTCCCGGGGGCTGGGTGCTTGTCGCTTGTTTCATTTTGCTTACGTTTTCTTCTGGCCTTGGTTTCTACGGATTAGCAGTTTATTTACAAGCCTTCAGCCGTGAACTGGGTTGGTCGGTTTCGTCGATTTCATTGGCAACAACATTCTTTTTCTTAGTTGGTGGTATCTCGGGTATTCCGATCGCCAAGTTAATCGCCAAACATGATGTTCGTTTCATAATTATCCCTGGCGCGATCGTTGCAGCGCTCGCACTCTTTGCGATGCGCTATGTCGAACATCGCTGGCAATTATTTGTTGTCTACATGTTTTATTCGCTTGGTTGGTCGGCATCTGGAATGGGGCCGGTGACAACTGTTGTCACCCGATGGTTTCAGGTGCGCCGAGCAAGCGCACTGGCGATCGCGTCGACAGGTTTATCAATGGGTGGCATCGTCGTCACACCATTTATTAAATGGATTCTCGATACGCAAGGCATTCGCAACGGATCACCATGGCTCGCGCTCATTTGGTTTTGCGGCACCGTACCAGTCACGCTCTTTTTGTTGCGTGCGTTTCCACAACCTTACGGTTGGATGCCCGACGGCGCGCGCGCTGCACCTGGTGACATTGCAAATATTTCTGGCATATCGCTTGCCGATGCGGCGCGTAGTCGCTTCTTCAAAGCGATAACTTTTGGTTACATTTTTGCGTTTGGTGCCCAAGTCGGTGGTGTGTTGCAACTAGTCAAACTGGTCGAAGAGCGCACAAATCGCTCAACAGCGACTTTGGCAACCATCGTTCTCTCGACGTTGTCTATTATTTCGCGCTTCGTCGCAGGTCGCATCATTCCGAAACTCAACATGACTCGGTTCACGGTTGGTCTTGCCACACTTCAAGGTTTGTCGCTGGTCGGTATCGCACTCACCGAATCACGAATCGGTCTGATTGTTGCGATCGGTTTGTTTGGTATCACGATCGGCAACATGGTGATGATGCAGTCGCTGCTTCTGGCCGAACGATTCGGCGTGCGCGACTATCCACAGATTGCGGCGCGCTCTGGTTTGATTTCATTTTCGGGCACCGCGTTTGGGCCGTTGCTTCTTGGCTGGCTTTACGACGTCGCCGGTGGATATCGCTCGTCATATCTCGCCGCCGCAGTCTGCTCAATTATCGGCGCAATTCTGTTTTCGTTTGCAGGTTCTGCCTCGGTTGTTAAGGCTGAAGTTGCGCCGGCGAATGCGCAATAGAATTTCGGTTTATGTCTGATCTGCATCCAAATACTTTGCGGGTCATCGCAGCGGCTCGCGAAGCTGGTCTCGAGATTACGACTCGCAGGTTTCCTGAGGGCACCAAAACTGCTGCCGACGCGGCTGCAGCAATCGGTGTTTCAGTTGGTCAAATTGTCAAGAGCCTCGTGTTCGCAGTTGATGGTGAAATCGTTATGGCATATGTAAGTGGATCAAATCAATTAGACGAAAAGAAACTTGCTGCAGCCGCTGGTGGCAAAAAGTGTTCGCGTGTTGATGCTGATGCAGTGCGCGCCGCTACTGGCTACCCGATTGGTGGCGTGCC
>JAQCDY010000131.1 GCA_027729785.1 Actinomycetota bacterium
ATGGTCGAGTATCGACGTGTTCTTGTTTGCCGGAATGAAAATAAACATTCCGCCAGCAGGTTCGTGACGAGCGATTATTTGACGCGTAGCTAGCGCGAAGTTTTGTTGCGGCGTTTGGCGTGACGGGCGAGCGCGAGTGCGATTAACTCATCCAAAAGTTCTGCATAACTAACACCAGACGCTTGCCAAAGTTTTGGATACATCGAAATTGGCGTAAAACCTGGGATCGTGTTGATCTCGTTGCACAAAAAGCCACGCTTACCTTTTTCGTAGAAGAAGTCGACCCGTGCCATGCCGTCAGCACGCAAAGTTCGATATATCTTTAGCGCCAATTGTTGCACTTCTGCGACTTCAGATGCTGAGAGTGGTGCGGGCACCAGCAGTTGTGCGCCGTCGCCGATGTATTTATCTTCGTAGTCATAGAACTCATGGCTCGGCACGATTTCACCTGGCACCGAAGCACGGGGCGACTCGTTGCCGAGCACTGCAACTTCAATCTCGCGACCGGTGATGGCTTCTTCGACCAGAACCCATTCGTCGTATTCGAACGCGTTGGCCAACGCGTCGATCGCTTCTTGGCGCGTTTTGACTTTCTGCACGCCGATTGAAGAACCCATGTTCGCGGGTTTAATGAACATTGGTAGACCAAAATCTTTGATGGCACGATCAATCGCCGAGTTTGCGTCGTCGGTATCGCGCAGGGTCAGAAACTTTTGTTGAGCGATGCCGTTTGCCGACATGATTTGTTTGGCGATGCCTTTATCCATGGCGACGGCACTGCCGAGAACACCAGAGCCGACATATGCAACGTGGGCGAGTTCAAGCAGACCTTGCACCGTGCCGTCTTCACCCATTGGGCCGTGCAGCAGTGGAATCACAACCAGCGACGCCGCACTTGGTGCACTTTCAAAAACTAAGTTGGCACTCGTTGCTGGGCCGTGTGCGCTGAGCGACTTGACATCTGCTGATTGTGGTAACTCAGAATTAACCCATTGACCTGTGCGAGTGATGCCAACCGTCGACACTTCGTATTTTTGTGGATCTAGTGCGCGCAAAACATGAGCTGCAGTAACACAACTGACATCATGTTCGGCAGACTCGCCGCCGAATAAAACGACAACACGCGTCTTTGACTTGCGATTTTCGCTAATCATTCGTCTTTACGGTACTCGCACGATGACGCTAATCAGTTGCATAGCGATATCGCAGTTAGGATTAAAGCCGTATGCGCTTCATGGCAGCAGATGTTGCACGCGCCGTTTCTGGAGAACTCGTCGGCTCGAACGCTCACTTGTCGGGTGTCTCATTTGATTCACGAACTATTTCACCCGGTCAATTGTTCGTGCCGATCATCGATCAGCGCGACGGACATGACTTTATTGAAGATGCGATCAAGCGCGGCGCGGGCGCTTACCTAACTTTGCGCGAAACACAAGGTCGCACCGCAATAAAAGTCGCTGACACCGTTGCGGCGCTGCTTGTGCTTGGCACTTGGGGTCGTGCGCGACTTGACGAGCAATTGCAACAGCGTGTCGTGGCCGTGACTGGCTCGGTCGGCAAAACATCGACGAAAGATCTGGTCGCGAGTGCGCTGGGAGTCGCGTTTAAAACCCACGCCAATGAGAATTCATTTAATAATGATTTTGGTTTGCCGACGACGATTTTGAATGCGCCAGACGAGGCTCAAGCGTTGGTGCTCGAAATGGGAATGCGTGGGTTTGGCGAGATATCCAGATTGTGCGCGGTGGCTAATCCACAAATTGGCATCGTCACCGCTGTGGACAACGCCCACACCGAGCGCGTTGGCTCGATTGAAGGTGTCGCTCGCGCAAAACGTGAATTAATTGAGGCACTGCCGAAGTCGGGTACGGCGATTTTGAATCGCGATGACGAACGGGTGTGGGCGATGCGTGATGCGACCGAGGCAACCGTGTTGAGTTATGGCACATCAGTGAATGCAGATGTTCGGATGTCGTCATGCACGATTGATGACCGAGGCTGTGCGACGGCGAGTGTTGTTTCGCCGTGGGGCGAAGTCGAGTTGAAGATGCAAGTCGCTGGTCGGCATATGGTGCAAAATGCGTTGGCGGCTTTATGCGCTGCTGGCGTGCTGGGTGTCGATTTGAATTTGGCGGCAGCGGCAGTTTCGGTGGCGAAAATTTCTGAATCACGGATGCAGATGCGAAAGTTGCAGAATGGCGTGACCGTGATCGACGACTCGTACAACGCCAACCCGGCGTCGATGCGTGCGGCGCTTGAAACTTTGGCCAGCCTTTCGGCTGGGCGCAGGATCGCATTTTGTGGTCTGATGGCCGAATTGGCTGAACCAGAAAAAGAACACATAGCGATTTGTGAATATGCCGCGCAGTTGGGGATCGAACTAATTGCGGTGAATACTGATCTCTACGGTGTTGATGCGGTGAGTTTTGATCAGGCGAAAACTCAACTGGCAAAACTTAATCACCACGATGCTGCGTTGGTCAAAGGTTCGAAAGTGACCGGCCTGGTGCGGCTGTGTGACGGCTTATAGAAAACAGTCGATTAATTCAGAGATTGAGCAATTGCGGCGAAGCCCCTCAACTCTTCGTCGCCGACTGTCTGCATAGAAGCTTCTGGGTGCGTGGAGAATCTCGCGATCACGGTGCGACTTGATCGATCAATCCAGATGCTCTGGCCGAATATTCCTAAACCGCTGAACTGTGCGGCG
>JAQCDY010000024.1 GCA_027729785.1 Actinomycetota bacterium
GGGTCGCGGTGCAACCGATATGTGGATGATCACACTTGGCACGGGTATCGGTGGTGGTTTTGTTTCGGGATCAAAACTGCAACGGGGTAGCCACGGCTTTGCCGGCGAGATCGGACACATGGTTGTCGAGTCGCAAGGAATTGTTTGTCCATGTGGTCAACGCGGCTGCTGGGAGAGATATGCATCTGGCTCGGGTCTGGCAACTATCGCGGGCGGTGAGCGAGGCGAGGAAGTTATCGCGCGGGCGACGGCTGGTGACGAGCAAGCAATTGAGTATTTGGATATTTTCGGCAGATGGGTGGCGATTGGGCTGGTGAATTTGACCAACATCACAGACCCGAACGTGATCGTGATCGGTGGAGGACTAGCAGAGGCGGCAGACTCGGTGATGCCACCCATCAAAAAATGGTTTAAGCAACTGTTGTATGCGCCCGATAACCGCGAGCATCCCGAGTTGCGTGTTGCTCAACTTGGCAAGAATGCCGGAGCGATTGGTGCGGCACTTTTGTCTGCCGGTATTTAGCCGAGCCAGTTCATCGATCTTTTGACCGCGGTCTGCCAAGATTCATAGCCAGTCGCCACGGCGTTCGGCTCAAATTTTCTGTCGAGTTGCCAAGCTTGCGTGATTTCATCGGTTGAACCCCAAACTTTTTCTGCTAGCCCCGCCAAGTAGGCGGCACCCATCGCGGTTGTCTCAAGTTGTTTTGGTCGAAGCACCGTGACGCCCAAATGATCCGCCTGTAACTGCAGCATGAAATCCACAACGGCAGCACCACCATCGACCCGAAGGTCTTTGATTTTTATTCCAGAGGCTGCGCTCATTGATTCGACGACATCTCGAGTTTGAAAAACAATTGATTCAATCGTGGCGCGAGCGATATGGGCTCGAGTCGTGCCCCGGGTAATGCCAAAAATCGAGCCGCGCGCGTATGGGTCCCACCAGGGGCTACCCAAACCCGTGAACGCCGGCACAAGAACCACGCCGCCCGAGTCTGCGACTGTTTGCGCGAGCGGTCCAACTTCGCTGGCATTGTCAATGATGTTCAGCCCGTCCCGCAACCATTGAATCGCTGCGCCGGTAACAAAAATCGCACCTTCAAGCGCGTACACGGGTTGTTGCGACTCGATTTGCCATGCCACAGTTGTCAGGATTCCTGTTTTGGGGGCCGGACACTCGGTGCCGACATTCATCAACACAAAACTTCCGGTGCCGTAGGTGTTCTTGGTCGCTCCAGTCATGAAACACGCCTGACCGAATAGTGCTGCTTGTTGGTCGCCGGCGACGCCAGAGATTGGAATGCCCGCGGGCAATGCTCCGTGTCGGGTGGTCAGTGCGAATCGGCTGCTTGACGGTCGCACACTCGGCAGGTTGTTGATTGGCACATTGAGAAGATCACAAAGTTCTTGGCTCCACTGCATTTTTGTGATGTCAAACAACATTGTTCGACTTGCATTAGTTGGGTCGGTCACAAACGACTCGTGACCAGACAATTTGAAGATCAACCAAGAGTCAATCGTGCCGAGACATAGATCTTCGTCCACTTTGATTTCGCGGTTGTTGATCAGCCATTCAAATTTTGTCGCCGAAAAGTAGGGATCAAGCACGAGGCCCGTTTGCTGACGGACCACCGACAGGTACGGCGCAAGTTCGTCACAGCGATTTGCAGTTCTGCGATCTTGCCAAACAATCGCCGTGCCAAATGGTTTGCCTGACTTGCGACTCCAGGCGACGACAGTCTCGCGTTGATTTGTTATGCCGATTGCCGAAATCGGCTCGCTTAACTGACTGATTACATCTTGCAACGTCTCGACGACAGCGTTCCAAATTTCGGTGGCGTCGTGCTCGACCCAGCCAGGACGCGGAAAGTGCTGTGTGAATTCGCGATATGAACTGATCTGAGATGGACCAGTATCAAAAACCGCTCGAGATCTGACGCCGGTTGTGCCTGCGTCGATGGCGATTACCACGCTCATGGTTTTGGCTGATGGTTGTGTTCGTCAGGCGACGAACTGGATGTGATCAATTGACTTAGCTGATCAAAAATTTTTGGGGAGGCGATCAAAATTTCTTTCGGGGTCGACGGACCACCAGAAAAGTTGCCGGACTTCACGCCAGATTCAAGGGCGATTAGTTCGGCCGCGGCAATATCCCATGGGTGCAGGTTCTCTTCAAAGTAGGCGTCAAACCTGCCGCAGGCGACGAAGCAAATGTCGATGCTTGCTGCCCCAAGTCTGCGGATATCGCGAATATTGTGGATGAAATTGGCGACGCGCCTGGATTGAATCGTCCTTTGTTCAGGCGAGTAACTAAAGCCCGTGCTGACGAGCGCCTGAGCGATATCGGTTTTGTCGTTGCAGTAGATTCTTTTGTTGTTCAAAAATGCACCAAGTCCGCGAATCGCGGTGAATGTTTCGTCGAGTGGTGGTATATAAACGACACCGGCTAATGGACCGATTTTGTCGCTAACGCCGATCGACACGCTCCAACCCGGCAAGGCATACAAAAAATTAGTCGTGCCATCGATCGGGTCGATGCACCAGGTATAGCCACTTGAACCCGCGTGCGAGCCACCTTCCTCGCCGATCACCGAATCATTCGGACGACGAGAAAGAATTTCGGTGACAATGTACTTCTCGGTCGCTTTGTCAAACTCTGTGACCATGTCGGTGCTGGTCGTCTTGGTTTCAACTTGTCGCAGACCGGCGATTCTTCCGGCAAGTGCTCGTCTGCCACCAGTTTGGGCGAGCTCGATGCACATTTCGAGTATCGCCTCGGCAATTTTCGAGTCACTTTGCTCGATCACTTGCGATCCTCGAGCTCTTTCCATTCTCCTGTTGCTCGAAGCACGAGTACGGCGACGATACCCATGCCAATTGCGCCAGTAATCGCGCCGCAAATTAAGCCGATTGAGTTGGGGATATCGCAGTCACCTTGGCATTGCAAGTCAACAAGCGTGAAGCCGATGAGCGCGCCTGCGACCCCGGCAATCAGGATTGAAACAAACGCAACAACCCGAGCGAAAACTGACGGCAGTGCAGAGAGTGGGCGTTGCTGTTGATTCACGGTTATGAGTTTACGACAGTTGGTTCACCCGCAATCGTGACACGGCGTGACTAAGGTCTGAAATGTGAATAGTTCGGTGGCTGCAAGCTCAAAGACGATTCTGCATGTGGATATGGACATGTTCTATGTTGCCGTTGAGTTGCGACGAAATCCCGAGTTGGTCGGCAAACCCGTGGTCGTCGGTGGCGATGGCGCACGCGGTGTCGTTGCGGCAAGTTCATATGAAGCGCGCCGTTTTGGAGTTTTTTCAGCGATGTCTTCGGCTCAAGCCAAACGACTTTGCCCCCAGGCCATTTTTTTGCCGGGAGATCACGATCTCTATTCGCAGGTGAGCCAAGAAGTGTTCGAAGTTTTTCATACGATAACCCCGCTCGTCGAGGGGTTGTCCTTGGACGAAGCATTCCTGGATGTGACTGGCGCATTACGTTTGTTCGGTGACGGCGTTGCAATTGGTCACGAATTGCGCAGCCGGGTCAAACAATCCACGCAATTGCCGAGCAGTGTCGGAGTTGCGCCGAATAAGTTTCTTGCGAAACTGGCTTCAGTTGTGGCGAAACCTCGTGCGACCCGCGATGGAATCGACCCAGGGCATGGCGTGTTTGAAGTCAAGTTGAATCATGAACTCGAGTTTTTGCACCCGTTACCAGTTGAGTCGTTGTGGGGTGTTGGCCCCGTAACGCTAGAAAAACTCTCGGCACTATCCATCAAAACTGTTGGCGATTTGGCAAAGTACGACCGCAAGATCTTGATCAGTGTGCTCGGTGAGTCGCTCGGACAACATCTATGCGAACTTTCACAGGGCATAGATCACCGATCAGTTGAGCCAGATCGTGATGCAAAGTCAATCGGCCATGAAGAGACATTTTCGTCGGACATAAAAAATTCAGAAATCGCCCATGATCATCTTGTGCGACTAGCCGATGCCGTTGCTGCTCGTTGTCGAAGCGCGGGCGTTGGTGCGCGGACGATTTCATTAAAGGTGAAGTTTGCCGATTTTCACTTGATCACTCGATCGGTGAGCGTTGATCTGCCAGTTTCTTCGGCCCAAGCAATGATCAGGTTGATTGAACCACTGTTGAAAAATATCGATCTTTCGGCTGGTGTTCGACTTTTGGGGATTAGCGCGCGGAATTTGTCCGAACCTGATTCGCAAATGAGCCTGTTTGATGATTCATCAACTAGCGGCACCGCCAACGACCTCGACGCAGTCTGGAGCACGACCACTGCGGCCATAGACGACATTCGCGAGAAATTTGGCGACTCGGCGATCAGACCCGCTAGTTCACTTCGTCACAAGCGCAAGCCAGGGTCGTCTAAATGGGGGCCAAGCGACATCGAATAACGAGTTGTGCCAGATGTCGGTCAAATTTTTGTCTTGAGTCTTGTCTAGAGTAGTGACAAGATAAAGCAACGAACATAACCGGAGGCCTAGTGCCGTTATCAGATAATGAGCAACAAATTCTGCGTCAGATCGAACAAGATCTGAAGACCGATGAAAAATTTGCCCAGGCCGTTTCTTCAAAAGGGCTTTACCGTCACTCGGCGCGAACAGCGTGGTGGGCGGGTATCGGAATAGTTGTTTCTCTTGGTTTGACGATTGTCGGTCTACAGATTCACTTTCTGATGGCGTTCGCCGGTTTTCTGGCGATGCTCGGATGTGCACTCGTCGGCGAGCGACAATTGCGCGCGATGTCGAAAGTAGGCATGAGAGACGTGGCTGAATCTTTGCGAACCTCGCGCGCAAACGCTCAACGCATGCGCGAAAAATTCACCCGCGAGCGGTAGAGATTTCGCGTGGTTAGACGCGGCTATTTGGCAGTTGATATTGGTGGGACAAAACTTTCGGTAGGCGTCGTTTCGTTGGTTGGTGAGGTTTTATCGCACAGTCGCGTATTGACGCCGCAAAAGAATGTTTGGCAAGCGCTCAGTGGGTTGATTGAGCAGCACATCGCCGAATCTGATGTCGAACTTGTGGCATGCGGTGTTGGTTGTGGTGGACCGATGTCGCCGCAGGGTGAACTTGTCTCGACACTACATATTCCTGAATGGCGCAATTTTGAGTTGCGTAAAAAGTTGCAACAACTCGTGCAGATGCCCATATATATAGACGGCGACGCAAAAGCTTTGGTGCAAGGTGAGGTCTGGTGTGGGGCCGTGGCTGGTCAAAAGGATGTAATCGGGATGGTCGTATCAACTGGTGTCGGTGGCGGGATCATCTCTGGCGGCAAAATTCTCGACGGTCGAAGTGGCAATGCGGGGCACATCGGCCATGTGATCGTCGTACCTGGCGGCAGATTGTGTGCATGCGGTTCGCGTGGCTGTCTTGAGGCTCATGCATCGGGCAGATCAATTGCCGAGATCACCGGCGAACCAGCGGCGCAAGCCAGCCCAAAAGTAATCGCGGAAACCGGCCGTCTCGTGGCCACCGCACTGGTCAGCGTTGGAGCCACTATCGATTTGCGTAGTGCGGTGATCGCCGGTTCGGTGGCGCTTGGCTTTGGTCGGCCATTTTTTGATGCGGTGCAGAGCGAACTTGACCGCAACGCCAAAATTGGTTTTATTCAGGGTTTCACAGTTTGTCCTGCGGGGCATGGCGCGCTTTCGCCGCTCGTTGGAGCGGCAGCAGTGGCTCGCAACCTAGGCTATGAATCATGAGACCCGTCTACGAACTGCAGGCCGAAGAATATCGCGAGAAGGTCCAAGCTTTCTTGGCCGAAAAACTTCCCGCTAATTGGCGAGGCATTGGTTCGATGGAAGGCAAAGAAGTCGAAGAGTTCGTGGATCACTGGCGTGGAATTCTCGCAGCGAGTCCGTATCTCGCACCGAGTTGGCCGGTTGAGTATGGCGGTGGTGGGCTTTCGGCGCTTGAGCAAGTAATTGTTGCCGAAGAGTTTGCTAGGGCAGGTGTGCCGACTGGTTCATTCAACGACGTTTTTGGCATTCAGATGTTGGGCAACACTTTGTTGATCTGGGGTACAGATGAGCAGAAGCGTCATTATCTGCCCAGAATTATTGCCGGACAAGACGTGTGGTGTCAGGGTTATAGCGAACCTAATGCCGGATCAGACCTTGGCAATGTCGGACTAAAGGCGACACTTGACGGTGATCAATTCATTTTGAATGGTCAAAAAATCTGGACTTCGGCGGGTCAATATGCGACGCACATTTTCACCCTCGCCCGCACGAACCCCGATGCACCAAAGCATAAAGGTATTTCTTTTTTGTTGGTCGACATGCGGCAGTCCGGGATTGAAGTACGTCCGATCAAGATGCTCTCGGGTGAAAGCGAATTCAACGAGGTTTTCTATACCGATGTCACTTGCGCAAAGGACAATGTCGTTGGTGGGCTGAACAACGGTTGGGCGGTCGCAATGTCTCTGCTCGGTTATGAGCGTGGCGAGGCAGCAGCGACACTTTCGATTAAATATCAAGCCGAAATCGAGCGGCTGATCGCTTTGGCACAAGAACGTGGTCTCGCCGATGACCCTCGAATCCGCCAACGCTTGAGTGATTGCTACGGAAAAGTTCAAATCATGAAGTATCTGGGGCTGAGAACCTTGACAAAATTTATTGTGGGTCACCATCCCGGACCAGACGGAGCAATCTCGAAACTTTATTGGAGCGAATATCACAAAGTCGTAACCGAGTTGGCGATGGATATTCTCGGCGTGGACGGTTTGGTGCCCGTAGGGCGCAAACCGATGACAACTTTTCAGACCGATGAAGCCGGAGCCAAAAATAGTTCGATGAGTTGGGCGATGACATTTTTGAACGCTCGTGCCGGGACAATTTATGCAGGATCATCGCAAGTTCAGCGCAATATTATTGGCGAGATGGTGCTCGGTTTGCCTAAAGAGCCGAAACCTAATTAGTAGATGGCGTCTGTATCGACCATGCTTTCGGGTGCGTCGATAGTTCTAGCCGTGACGGTGCGGCCACGCTTGTGGTTTGTGGCGATTGCGCAAATTTTTCGACTCGCGCCAACCAAGTGGTGGGCGCGAGCACCGTTCTTGCCGATTCCGAGCAAAAAATACATCAGGTTCAGGGCTCAAACCCAATATGGTGGGCACTCGGCGCCGATCGAAACTAAAGATGTCTTGAGTTACTTATATTGGTTACGAGATTTTCGATGAGAAGTGCACTGGTACTCAACGCGACATATGAGCCACTGTCGATCGTGCCCGCACGTCGTGCAATTTGTCTCGTGCTCTCGGACAAAGCTGAAATCGTCGAGGAGGATGGCACTCAAATTCATGCAGAAACTTTTGTCATGCCAGGACCATTGGTAATCAGGCTGCGTTATGTGGTCAAGGTGCCTTATCATCGGCGCACCGCAATGTCGCGGCGGGCAATTTTCGCCCGCGACAATCATCGTTGTCAGTATTGTGGCGCCCATGCTGACAGCATCGACCACGTGATGCCTCGCTCGCGTGGCGGTATGCACGTTTGGGAAAATGTCACCGCCGCCTGTCGAGGTTGCAA
Organism: Actinomycetota bacterium; assembly: GCA_027729785.1. Taxonomy (GTDB): domain Bacteria; phylum Actinomycetota; class Acidimicrobiia; order Acidimicrobiales; family Ilumatobacteraceae; genus BACL27. Next base: position 7,547 of record JAQCDY010000024.1, read on the forward strand.
TTTAAAAAAACGCGACCGCACACCCCAAGAAGCCGGCATGTCACTTGCAAACTTGCCGCATACGCCTCGCGAACTTGCCTGGGTGAGTGTGTCTGTCGGTCGCGTGCCAGAAGAGTGGAAGCAATATCTGGCGTTTGCCTCATAATCTCTGATTTCTTTGCGCGTAGAAGAGGGATTGGCGTCATTTTATGAGCGACTGGCGATTCAATCATTTGCGCGATTCGGCCGAGTCGGTGCATGGTCGTGAATTGCCCGCCGAACGCGCAATTTGGCGAGCATCTATAAATCAGTCGGCGATGGTCCTGGGCTCGAAACAAGATTTTGCAGTCGTCAATCATCAGGCGTGCCAAACCGATCAAGTTTCGGTAGTTCGTCGACGAAGTGGCGGGGGCGCCGTTTTCTTGGAGGCCGATCAACATCTGTGGATTGACTTTGTAATCACATCAGACGACGACTTATGGAAAGACGACGTGGGGCAGGCTATGTGGTGGGTTGGCGACCTGTGGGCTGATGCCTTGGCTGCATGTGAAATCGCCGATCGTGATCAATTGAGGGTTCATCGTGGGGGTTTGGAGCGAGAAAAAATCTCGGACTTGATTTGCTTCGCGGGTGTCGGTCCGGGTGAGGTGACACTGCACGGCAAAAAACTCGTGGGCATTTCTCAACGACGGACTCGTGAGATGGCTCGCTTTCAATGCGTCGTCCATCGTCAATGGTCGGCCGAGGCGTATCGAAAATATTTGCTGCTCGACAAAGTTGGTGACCATAGTGCTGGTTCTTTCGGGGCGCGCGATGGCAAACTCTCGAAGATTGACGTTGCCGAGTCTTCTGGGTTGAACCAGATTGCCCAAGCGCTAGTCGAACTCGCAACGGCGCTTTAGACCAAAACCGCTGTCTAGGCCGGGGCCGATTTAAACACGGCTGCTAAACACGGCGCCCAAAAATATCTGAAAAAAGTGGGGAAAAATGGTGAATGGTGTTTGACAGTGGGGGTTAGTGGGGATATCATCTCTGTTGGGTCTTTGGGGAAGCTCTGAAACCCAGTAGTTAATGGGGTTTTGGGACAAGGCGGAGGAACAGTGTTTGTAGGTGCTCATGAGCGACAGTTGGACCCAAAGGGTCGCATCGCCTTGCCAAGTGCCTTTCGACCAAGGCTCGAGCCAAAGTGCTATCTCGCACTTGGTCGGGACAAGTGCGTTGATGTTCTGACGATCGAGGCTTTTCTGTCAGTTGCCAACGAAGCGATTGAAAAAGTTCGTCGTGGCGAAATGGATCGCAAGGAGCAGCGTGCTCTGGCTTCGAACATGGTTGAGGTCAGCGTCGATGCGCAGGGTCGGATCAACGTTGATGAAAAACTTCGTGCATACGCCGGGCTTGAACTCAATTCGCGAGTCATTGTCAGCGGATCATTTGATCGCGTTGAAATCTGGGATCCACAGCGCCATCAGCGCATCAGTGACTCCGGCACGCAAGACCTAGCCGGCACCGAGTAGATAGCGAAAGGGGGCCAAGCAACAAACTCCCCAGCAACCGTTACAGGTTGCACGAGTTTCGCTTATCAGCAGTCTCCCGGTTAACAAGATGGATAGCCCCCAACTCCGCCCGCTTTCCATCTCGCTATCCGGGGAGAAATCCCGGAGGCACCGTTAGCCGGGGGGCTGCTGATAAGCGAGGCAAGCAATCGTGACGATTCGCAAGTTGCACACTAAATATGACAAGCCAAAATTCGCAAGTCAGTTCGCATCTGCCGGTGATGCTCGACGAAATCGTTGAGTGCTTCGCCACGGTTCCCACTGGAGTAATTGTCGACGCAACATTCGGATTGGGTGGGCACGCCATCGCAATTCTTAACGCCTACCCAAATCTGCAGATTCTGGGTTTGGACCAAGATGCCGATGCAATTGCCAATGCGGAGAAATTGATTGCGCAAGATTCCAGCCTCAAGGGCCGCCTGACTCTGCGACATGTTCGCTTTGATGCACTCGACGAAGTACTTGAAGAAATATCGCTCAAACAAATTTCTGGTGCACTTTTTGATTTGGGCGTTTCGTCACCACAACTTGATGTCGCAGATCGCGGTTTTTCGTATCGACACGACGGACCACTAGATATGCGCATGGACCAGCGCGGTCAGCTCCGCGCCGACGATGTGGTCAATAAATATAGTGAGCCGGAACTTTCACAACTCATCGCCCAGAATGCTGACGAACGATTTGCTCGTCGCATTGCCAAAGCGATCGTGGCGGCTCGACCGATATCGGGCACAACCCACTTAGCCGAAGTGATTGTGGCTGCGATTCCGGCTCCGGCTCGACGCACCGGGGGTCATCCGGCCAAGCGAACCTTTCAAGCGATTCGCATCGAAGTGAACAAAGAACTTGAAATTCTTGAGCGCGCACTTCGGGTCGCCATTGATGCCACGACCTCGGGCGGGCGAGTCGCGGTCTTGTCATATCATTCGGGCGAGAACCGCATCGTCAAGAAAGTCTTTACTGATTCGCAGCGAGATGCAAACGAAGTTAATACACCTTCACCGTTTGTCCATGAATCGCAGTCTGGTGTGCGTCGCACTCGTCGCGTACGAATGCCAAAGTATCCGTCCAGCAAAGAGCAGACATTGAATCGTCGCGCCAAGTCTGCGCGCCTACGCGTGATTGAAAAGACGCTCGTTGAGGTAGGAAACTAGATGTCTGTAGCGCTTGCGGCTCGTCCTGCACCGGTGCGTCGTCGCCGACCTGCCGGATCGGTGGTTGCACCAACTCGTCAGCGTCAGTCACCTGGGCGAACACCGATCGATCGACCGCAACTATATGTTGTTCAACCGGTAAAAAGCCGAAGATACTCTCTGCCGATGCTCACGATAATTGTCGTCACGACAGTTTTGATTCTTGTCGTCATGTTTCAGACCGTGATCGCCGAACAGCAATTGCGTCTGGACAAAGTTACGACTGACGTTCGTCTCGCACGGTTTCATTTCGACGAGCTTCGTCAACAACGTGCCGAACTTCGAGCCCCTGATTATTTGCGTGAGCAAGCGATGATGTTGAGCATGTCTCAGGGCGTTTCCGCTCAATTCACGGAAATTCCCGCAGATGTCGTCGCCAGTGTTTTGGCAGCCACCGGAGCAATGGACAAAGAACTTTCTCAATCGCCAATGCTCGAAGACTTGGCTTCGCAAACGCTGACCGGCGTGTCGCCATGAGTACGATCGCAGGGGCCAATCGTGGCAAGCGATCACGCCGGATCAATGCTAACCATCGGCGTGAATCGGAAATTTCATATCGGGCAGCTTCGGTGACTTTCAAAGTCAAGGATTATTTCACGATTGGTTTACGGGGAAAAGAAAGAGAAATGCGCCCGCGCATCGTCAAGATGTTCGTTCTGGTCGCGATTCTTTTGTCGTTGCTCGGCATTCGGGTCGCGTTGTTGCAAACACTTTGGGCAGATCGTTATCGCGAGGCGAGCGTCTCTCAGCGCACACGTGTTCAGACGCTGCGCGCCGAGCGTGGTTCGATTCTCGACCGCAACGGCCGAGAACTGGCTTTACCGGTGCCGACGCGCACGGTGTTTGCTGACCCGAGATCGGTGACTGATCCGGTTGGTGTAGCCCGCGTAGTCGCAGGTATTTTACAACTCGACGCTCAAGCCGAAGTCGCATTGGCGACCAAATTGCAAAACAAGTCCTCGAGTTTTGTTTACATCGCGCGACAAGCAGATGAAGACATCGCCAAGGCGATTCTCGCCCTAGGTCTGAACGGTGTTTCTTCTTATCGCGAGTCGGGTCGCGCCCTGACCAGCACGAGTTTGTTGGCATTGGTCGGTCGCACCGACATTGACGGCGTGGGCATCTCTGGCCTTGAGTTGAAATATCAGGAGATGTTGACAGGCGTCGATGGTCGGATCGTGCGCGAAGTGAACAGCAACGGCAAATCAATCGCGGCGAATTCTGGAGAGATAATTGAGACTGTCTCTGGTGGTCGTTTAGTTACGACCATCGACCGAGTCATTCAGTTTCAAGTTGATGGCATCGTCAAGCAACAAGTTGAGCGACTCGGTGCACGCGGCGGCACCGCGGTAGTGATGGATACAAAGACTGGCGAAATTTATGCGATCTCAAATGTGCGCATCAACCAAGACGGCAGTTACTCAAGCGAGTCGGGCAACTTTGCGGCGGTGGAGGCGAACGAACCTGGCTCGGTGGCAAAAGTTTTCAGCGTCGCCGCAGCAATTAACGAAGGTGTCGTAAACATTGGGTCGACATTCAGTGTGCCCGGATCCGAAATTTTTGACAAGGGCACCCAGTGGGAGTACAAAGTCACCGACGCATACCCACACGGTCGAGAAGATATGTCAGTACGCAAAATCTTTGTCGACTCTTCGAACCTTGGCACAGTGCTAGTTTCGCGAAAACTCGATACTGCTAAAAATCATGAATACTTAAAATTGTTTGGTTTTGGGGTCAAGACCGAAGTTGCATATCCTGGCGAGACGCGTGGTGCTTTGCGTCCCGCATCGAAATGGCAAGGCACCGAAAAAATTACTTTTGCCTATGGGTACGGGTACACAGCAACGGCACTTCAGATGACCGCTGCCGTGAACACCGTTGCCAACGGTGGTGTTTATGTCGCTCCGAAATTAGTGTTGAAGACGACCGATGCAAAGGGCGTTGAAACCGACACGCCTGCTTCATCGACACGCCAAGTTATTTCGTCGGATACCGCCAAGACAATGACCTCATTGATGACCGACGTTGTTTGCCACGGAACGGGCACCTTGGCCAAGTTGCCGGGCATGAGCGTTGCGGGCAAAACCGGGACGGCCTACAAGTTGCAAGCAAACGGCAAGTACGCAACCGACGAAGGCACTCGAACTTATTTTGCGTCATTCGTTGGTTTCATGCCAGCCAACAATCCGCGATTCACGGTGCTGGTTTCGATTGATGAGCCAGATTCGGGCACCCAAGACCGCTTCGGTGGCACAGCAGCGGCACCAGTGTTTGCTCGAATCGGACAAGTCTTGATCAACGAATTAGATATCCGCCCAGAAGGCAACGACATCGGCTGCGTCGGGTCGCGACCCGCAGAACTCGGACCGGGTCACTGAGATGTCAAAGAACTCGCTGCGTCAGTTGGACCACGTGCTTGCTGGGGCTTGCGAAGTTTTAGTTCGTGAAATAATCGGCAACCCAAGTGTGCACGTTTCAGAGATTACCCATGACTCGACAAAAGTCACGCAGAACTCGATTTTTTGTTGTGTCGTTGGCGAGAGCACGGACGGACACAACTTTGCCGCAGCAGCCAAGCAAAACGGTGCCGTGGCGCTATTGGTCGAACGCCGAGTCGACGTTGACATCACCCAAGTAATCGTTGGCGACGTGCGCACTGCAATGGGCTATGTCGCCTCAGAGTTGTTCGATCGACCAAGCCAAAAACTGAATGTCATCGGCATCACTGGAACCAACGGAAAAACAACAACCGCACATTTGCTCGCCGCAATATTGCACCAGCACGGTTGGCCAACAACGGTGTTCGGCACACTTTCGGGCGCTCGAACGACGCCAGAGTCGACAGATCTGCAAAGGTCATTGGCGACCGAACTCGCTGCTGGTTGTAAAGCGGTCGTGATGGAAGTTTCATCGCATGCATTAACTCTGCGCAGGGTAGAAGGAACGAAATTCAGAGCAGCAATTTTTACGAATTTGGGTCAAGATCATCTGGATTTTCACAAATCCGTGGAAGATTATTTTGCGGCAAAAGCCCGTCTGTTTTCGGCAACTTTTACCGGTACTTGCATTATCAATCGCGATGACGTGCACGGGGCACTGTTATTCGACTCTTTGGTTGATGAGAATCTTGAGAGTGAGTCGTTCAGCGTCGGTGATGCACGAGAGGTCAGCGCAGACATCTCAAAGATTTCTTTCATTTGGCGGGGTCAAAAAATTGAAATTGACAGTGGGGGACACTTCAACGTAATGAACGCGCTAGCTGCCGCGACTGCAGCAGCCAAACTTGGTGTCGCTGTTAGCGACATCGCAAAAGGTTTGGCTGCTGCAAGCGCTGTGCCGGGTCGATTTCAGTCGGTCACCGTCGGTCAGAGTTTTGGTGTCGTCGTCGACTACGCACATACTCCAGAGGCATTGCAAAATGTTCTGATTGCTGCTCGCGAACTCATTTCGTCTGAGTCCAGAGTCATCGTCGTGTTCGGTTGCGGTGGTGACAGGGATCATTTGAAACGTCCTAAGATGGGGGCTGTAGCAAAGACGTTCGCCGATGTCGTATACGTCACCTCAGATAATCCTCGCCATGAAGATGCCCAAACAATTGTTGATGAAATCCTCGAGGGCGTCACTCGGTCGCCTCAAATTGTGGTCAACCTAGATCGCCGCCAAGCAATCGCTGATGCTTTTGCCGTCGCGCAATCTGGCGACGTGGTTGTCATCGCTGGCAAAGGTCATGAGACGACGCAAACAATCGGATCCAAAGAATTGCCTTTTAGCGATGTGGATGTGTCGCGAGAATTATTGCAGGCGGCATCGTGATCGCAATTTTGACGGCAGCGGCGACGGCAATGGTCGCCTCGCTAATAGGCACGCGACTATTAATTGCAGTGTTCAAGCGAATTGGCAAAGGTCAGCCAATTCTTGGCGCAGAAGATCGTGGTCCGGTGCAGCACATGCAAAAGCAAGGCACCCCGACGATGGGTGGAATCGCAATTTTGTTCTCGGCGGCATTCGGGTGGTTCGTCGCCCACTTTAGAGACGGGCTTCCGTTTTCTGACCAGTCGATGATTATTTGGGCGGCCATCTTTGTGCTTGGCTTCGTCGGTTTCCTGGATGACTTTTTGAAGGTTCAGCGACAGCACAACCGTGGATTGTTATGGAAAAAAAAGGGATACATCACATTCGCAATTTGCATCGGACTGACTTGGTGGCTGACGGCGGCAACTGGCGTGAGTGAAACTCTCTCGTTCACGCGTGCCGACCTGCCGGGGATTACTTTTACTTGGCCATTGTTCGTGATCTGGACGGCATTAATGGTCTGGGGCACATCAAACGCGGTCAACGTCACCGACGGGCTGGATGGACTGGCGGCAGGGGCAGCATCGTTCGGGTTCATCGCCTTCACGGTCATCGCTTATTGGGCGTTTCGTAATCCACAGATTTACGGTGATGTCGTCAACCCTCTCGACTTGGCCGTGCTCGCCGCGTCGCTGGCCGGTGCTTGTGGCGGATTCTTGTGGTGGAACGCCGCACCCGCTCGAATTTTTATGGGAGATGTTGGCGCACTCGGTTTAGGCGCCGCGCTTGGTCTGTTGGCGGTGACCACCAATACTCATTTGTTGTTGCCAATAATTTGTGGCATCAATGTCCTTGAAGCCGGTTCGGTGGCCGTGCAGATGGGGGTCTTCAAAGCCTCAGGTCGCAAAAAACGTTTGTTTAAAAATTCGCCGATCCATCATCACTTTGAACAAAGTGGTTGGCCAGAGACGACCGTGATCATTCGTTTTTGGATCATTTCTGCGATTTGTGTTTCAACCGCCGTGGCGATGTTCATCGCTGACTTCACCGAAGTGCAAAGTCTTTACGGACCGCGACGCTGAGATGACTGCGACGCTGAGATGACTGTGACACTCGTTTACGGTCTGGCAGTCGCCGGCAGGGCAGTGGCCAGTGAACTT
>JAQCDY010000025.1 GCA_027729785.1 Actinomycetota bacterium
GGACAATGTCGAAATTGTCGCAGTGGGGTGACTATCTCATCGGATGCGTTCAAAATTATTCAAAGCATTGTTGGCGGACAATTGAACCATGCACTTTCGCTGCCCGAGAGCGCTGCAACCCGTGAAGTTTCGGATCTCGCCACTAAGTGCATGGAGCATCACCTTGAACGACGTCTTAAATCAGTCGCCGTCTTTGAGAGCCCAGAGCGATAGTCGTCAATACGGCTCAAAAACCTACTGCATCTGTAATAGTCTGAGTGTGTGCCCGCGCAAGATTTAGATCAAATCGTAAACCTGTGCAAGCGGCGCGGTTTCGTTTATCCGAGTGGCGAAATATACGGCGGGTTTAGATCTTCGTACGACTACGGTCCGCTCGGTTCGTTGATGTTGCGCAACGTCAAGGACGCTTGGGTGCGCACGATGGTGCAGCAGCGCGACGACGTCGTGTTGATTGACGCTGCAATTCTGGGTTCTCCGCAGGTGTTTGAGGCCAGCGGTCATCTCAGCAATTTCAGTGACCCACTCGTTGATTGCACGGTTTGCAAGCGTCGATTCAGACAAGATCAGCTCGACGATCGAGATTGCCCGCAATCAAAAAAGGGTTGCGCGTTCACCGACGCGAGGGCGTTCAACCTGATGTTCAAAACTCAAGCCGGACCAATCGAGGGCGAGGGTGCAACTGTGTATATGCGGCCTGAGACGGCTCAAGGTATGTTCGTTAATTTCGCCAATGTTTTGCAGACAAGTCGCAAAAAGCCACCATTTGGTATTGCCCAGGTGGGAAAAAGTTTCAGAAACGAAATCACGCCCGGCAACTTTATTTTTCGCACGCGCGAATTTGAGCAGATGGAACTTGAGTTTTTTGTGCCGCCAAGTGAGAGCGCACAATGGTATGACTACTGGTGCAAGTCAAGATTGCAGTGGTATATCGACTATGGCATACCGGCTGAGATGTTACGAATTAGAGAACACGCCAAAGATGAACTTTCGCATTATTCGGCGGGCACCAGCGATATTGAATTCAAGTTTCCATGGGGTTGGGGCGAACTTGAAGGCATTGCTCAACGCACCGACTACGACTTGAAGCAACACGCCGAACACTCGCGACAAAAACTGGAGTATTTCGATCAAGCGACGAACGAAAGATATGTGCCGTATGTCGTCGAACCTGCGGCCGGGGCCAATCGTACGATGGCGGCTTTTTTGTTGGCGGCCTATGACGAAGATGTCGTCAATGATGAACCACGCACAGTGCTGCGATTGCACCCGCGACTTGCACCGTTCCAGATTGCCGTTTTGCCATTATCAAAAAAAGACACCCTGATGCCCCTGGCCAAAAAAATTCATGCCATGTTGGGTGCTCGGTACATGTGCGACTTTGACGAGACTCAAGCGATAGGACGCCGTTATAGACGTCAAGATGAGATTGGCACCCCATTTTGTGTGACGGTCGACTTTGATTCTCTCGAGGATGATTCGGTGACGATTCGTGAGCGTGATACGACGGCACAGAGTCGGGTGAAGATAGATTCGTTAATAACTGAACTTTCGCAGAGGCTCGGCTATTAATAGAAAATACCAATCAAAATGGAAGGAAAAATTGTGGGCAAGGTAGCAGTAGCAGTCAAGTTAAAAATAAAAGAGGGCCAACGCGATGCGATGACTGCCGCGGTTATGCCAGGAATTGCGACGGCGAAGGCCGAGAGTGGCACCAATGTTTATATTTTTCACCATGATGCCGTAGACCCGAATGTCGTTTGGTTTTACGAACTTTATGCCGATCAGGATGCTGCGAATTTGCACATGGGATCTGACGCGTTCAAGTCGTGGTCCAAGACGCTCGCACCGTTTGTGGATGGAGCCCCTGAGTTTTCATTTTTGACACCGATAGGCGGCAAGGGACTTTAATCTTTGTATCTCGACAAGATTCTTGCCAAGCATCGTGAAACGGCACTTGCGGATACACGCAAATTAGAAGAGTTGATATCGAGCGCAAAAAAGACGTCACCGTCACGCGGCTTTACCGACAGGTTGCGCAGAGATTCGGTCGAGAAAATGGCGGTAATCGCAGAGATCAAACGTCGGTCACCTTCGCGTGGCGTGTTGAATCAAAACTTGCAGGTATCGGAAACTGCCGAGCAATATCGCCGCGGTGGCGCATCTTGCATTTCGGTGCTTACGGATGCCGAGTTTTTCGGAGGTTCGAAATCTGATTTGGATGACGCGAGATCTGCGGTCGACTTGCCGGTTCTTCGAAAAGATTTTACGGTCTCTTCCAAAGATGTTTGCGACGCAAAACTCATGAATGCCGACTGCGTATTGCTGATCGTGGCTGCACTCGACAAGTCTGAACTGGCAGAGTTCCACGGTCTTGCAACTGAACTTGGCTTGGACGTGCTTGTCGAGATACACGACGAAACCGAACTCGAGATTGCACTGGAAATCGAAGCGTCGTTGATTGGTGTGAATCAACGCGATCTAAAAACTTTTGAGGTCGATCATCGGCGAGCGGTGCGAATGGCAAGACTGATGCCGGCGAATGTCGTGCGAGTAGCCGAGTCTGGTGTCAAGACACGGGCTGACGCACAAAGTCTGCGCGACGCGGGTTATCACGCCGTGTTGGTAGGCGAATCCCTCGTGACTTCTGGAGACATCGTAAAAAGTGTCAGCGAATTGGGCGTCTAGATGTTTATAAAAATTTGTGGCATAACTAATGAGCAAGATGCGTTGCTGGCCGTCGCGCTTGGTGCTGATGCTTTGGGTTTCATTTTTGCACCATCCCCACGACAGGTTGCGCCGCAACGAGTAAAGGAGATCGTGCGCAGGTTGCCACAAGACATAATCACCGTAGGTGTGTTTCGTGATGAACATCCCCAGCGAGTGATTGAAACGATCCGTGAGGCAGGTTTGTTTGGCGCGCAACTGCACGGTCATGAGTCGGCGCAAAACGTTGCTGAAGTGATGGTGGATTTGCATTGGGTGATCAAGGCCGTGGTCGCGGGTTCAGTTGAAGCGGCGCGAGCCGACGATTATTTGACCAATCTGATTCTTGTGGATTCGCCAAACCCGGGATCTGGAGTCGCTTATGACCGAAGTTTGATCGCCGAGTTGCCAGACACGGTTCGCATCGTGTTGTCTGGGGGATTGACAGCTGAAACTGTTGAGTCGGCGATCATCGAGGTTTCTCCCTGGGGCGTAGATGTTTCCTCGGGAGTTGAAAAGCGCCATGGTTACAAAGATCCGATCAAACTAAAACGATTCATTGACAACGCGCGAACGGGTTTCGCGAAAATAGCAGCAGATACTTAGTCGCTCTTCGGATACATTTGGTGGGGTGAACCCAAAGCAAGTGCCTCGAGAGTTGCTCACACCTGGGGCAGACGGTCGATTCGGTGAATTTGGTGGCCGTTTCGTGCCCGAGACTTTGGTGCCGGCGTGCGAAGAACTTGAACGAGCATTCAATGAGGCGTGGAATGATTCACTTTTTAGAACTGAACTCGACGATCTTTTGCGTGAGTATGCAGGGCGTCCGTCAATCTTGACCGAGTGTCACAACCTTGGGGCCCAACTTGGCATTCGTTTGATTCTTAAACGCGAAGATCTAAATCACACTGGTTCGCACAAAATCAACAGTGTGTTGGGCCAAGCGTTGCTCGCAAAGCGGATGGGCAAGAAACGAATCATCGCCGAAACTGGAGCAGGTCAACACGGCGTGGCTTCGGCGACGGCGGCGGCACTGCTTGGTCTTGAATGCAAGGTGTACATGGGCGCTGTGGATATCGAACGACAGTCGCTGAATGTTTTTCGAATGAAACTTCTTGGGGCGACAGTTGAAGCGGCCAACTCGGGAAGTCGCACGCTAAAAGATGCGGTCAACGAAGCGATGAGAGATTGGGTGGCGAGTGTTGAAACTAGCTATTACTGCATCGGTTCGGTGATGGGGCCGCATCCGTATCCGTTCATGGTTCGGCAATTTCAAAGTGTTATCGGTAAAGAAGCACGCAAACAGTTTCAAGAATTGTGTGATGGCAACGATCCGAATATTGTCGTGGCGTGCGTCGGTGGTGGTTCAAACGCGATGGGTATTTTCTCGGGATTCATCGATGCCGAGACTCGATTGGTCGGCGTTGAGCCTGCGGGCGGTGCGGCGGTAGGTCGTGGTACGCCTGGCGTCGTGCACGGCATGAAGAGTTATTTGATGCAGGATGAATACGGTCAGGTGCAAGAAGCACACTCAATTAGTGCTGGTCTTGATTATCCGGGTGTCGGACCTGAGCATTCGTATCTTGCGTCGGTGGGTCGTGCAGAGTATCCAAGTGTCAACGACCAAGAAGTGATCGAAGGTTTCAAATTGATGGCGCGAGCCGAAGGGATAATTCCCGCGCTTGAATGCGCACACGCGGTCGCATGGATCACAAAAGAGGCGCCGAAGATTCAGGGACAAACAGTATTGATGAATCTGTCTGGTCGTGGCGACAAAGATGTGGCTCAGATGATGACGATCCTCGGCGATTCGCTGAGCTGAAAACAAAATTTTTGTGAAATCTGCTCAACACAAGCCGGGTGCACTTGAGACTCGGTTGCGTCAGACTCGCGATACCGGTCGAAAAATTCTCGTTCCTTATATAACGGGTGGTTTGACGGGTTGGATTGATGCGATCCGTGGCGCGGCAGCCAACGGGGCAGATGCGATAGAAATCGGTATACCTTTTTCTGACCCCGTAATGGATGGACCGATTATCCAGATGGCATCCGAGAAGGCGCTGCGCGATGGTGCAACTCCGATTTCAATTTTGCACGAGCTGCGAGGTGTAGATGTTTCTATTCCGTTGATCGTGATGTGTTATTACAACACGGTTTATCGCGCAGGGCACACCAGGTTCGCCAATTCGCTGCGCGAGGCGGGGGTCGTGGCGGCAATCGTGCCCGATCTTCCGCTCGAAGAGTCGGCGCATTGGTGCGAGTCGGCCGATTCGACAGGAATTGAAACCGTGATGCTGGCTGCACCGACTGCTCCAGACGAAAGATTGCACCGAGTCGTTGAACGAGCCAGGGGATTCGTATATGCGGTTGGTTTGCTTGGCGTCACGGGTGAACGCACTGAACTTGCAGCAACTGCTGTGGCGATGGCGACAAGGCTAAAAAGAATTACTGATATGCCTGTGCTGGTTGGTGTTGGCGTCTCAAATGCAGCACAGGCACAACAGGCGTGTGCCGTTGCCGACGGTGTAATCCAAGGTGCTTCTGTCGTGCGAAGGCTGTTAGAAGAAGGCGCAGACTCTGTGGCGCAATATGTTGGCGAGGTGCGTGCGGCGATTGATAGTCCCGTATCCAGCAACCGCTAAATTATTGCCATGATTAAAAAGTGAGCTTGTTTCCCGCGCCCAAAGAGATAATTCCGCATCGCCCGCCGTTTTTGTTCGTCGATTCGTTGACTGCATTGCAGCCGGGGCTGAGTGCCACAGGTCTTTGGCGTTTAATTGGTGACGAAGATTTTTTCATCGGTCACTTTCCAGGTCGCCCCACTTTGCCTGGTGTGTTGATGTGTGAGGCAATCGCTCAAGTTGGGGCGTGTGCGATTTTGAGTGATACCAAGTTCGCCAACAAGTTGCCGCTATTTGGCGGACTCGACGGCGCGAGATTCAGGCGTCAGGTGGTGCCCGGTGATGTGCTTGAAATGTCGGTGCAACTCGGTCGCATGTCGGCGCGCGCCGGCAAGGGCACGGGTGTTGCCAAAGTCAACGGCGAAATCGCCTGCGAATGCGAATTGCTGTTTGTCATCGTCGACGCGTGAGCGGAGACGCGTGTTGTCTCGACGCGTGAGCGGAGACGCGTGTTGTCTCGACGCGTGAGCGGAGACGCGTGTATTAGTTGTATGGCGCGATAATTATCGAGCCGTTATGGCCGCCAAAACCAAAATTGTTCGAAATCGTCGGACCAGGTTGCCACGCACGAGCGGTACCCATGACGACATCAACACCCGCCATCGCCGGGTCAACCACAGTTGTGTTTGCCGTAGGTGGAATCAATTTGTGTTCGAAAGAAAGCAGAACGGCCGCCGCTTCAAGAGCACCTGCGGCGCCAAGTGGGTGACCAGTCACACCTTTTATTGAGGTCATCGGCGGTTTGTGGGCAAACACAGAAGCAACTGCTTGCGCTTCGGCAGAGTCGTTCAGCGGTGTCGATGTGCCGTGCGCATTTACTTGTCTAATTTCGTCAGCCGACAAGCCGGCATCTTCGAGTGCGAGTTTCATGCATGCAATTGCACCAACTCCACCAGGCGACGGGGCGGTGATGTGGTGGGCGTCGGCGTTGCTGCCCGCACCGATAATTTCTCCAATGATTTTTGCGCCACGGGCGATAGCCAGGTCTAAGCGCTCCAAAACGAACACGGCTGAACCTTCACCAAAAACGAAACCGTCGCGAGTGGCATCGAACGGTTTGCTGATTTTCGTCGTCGAGAGCGCAGTCATGTTGACAAATCCGGCAATCGCCGTGATCGTCGCCGCAGATTCTGCACCACCTGAGACAACTGCGTCACATCGGCCCCACGCCACAAGTCGGGCGGCGTAGCCGAGTGCGTGCGTTGCCGCGGCGCACGCCGTGCAAATAGTTTCAGCAGGGCCTTGAAATCCATGGCGCATTGAGATGGCGGCACCCGATGCATTGGACATCATCATCGGAACCAAAAATGGCGAGACGCGTCGTTCGCCTTTTTCGACGCGTACAACCACTTGATCTTCTAGCGTGCGCAGTCCGCCGATGCCGGTGCCGAATATCGTGCCGATTCGAGAGTTCTCGTATGGCAGTGCCCCTGATTGCTCAAGTGCCTCGGAGGCTGCTGCAAGCGCGTATTGCTCGCACCGATCGGCACGACGAATTTCTTTTGGTCCATCAAAGAAGGGCGAAGGGTCCCAGTTTTCGATTTCAACCGTGTGGCTACCTGAGATTCCTGGACCGAGAAGACCCTTCCAAAAATTTTGTTTACCGACACCACAAGGTGCAACAACTCCGTAACCGGTTATTGCGACGCGATGACCAGCACCTTGCATGGTTTTTTGAAACGACTTATCGTCAAGAAACTTTTGCGGTTACGAGAGCGAAAGCCTTGCCGACTGTGTCCACACCCTCAAGATCGCTTTCAGGCACCGTGATGCCGAATTCTTCTTCGAGCGCCATTACGAATTCGACGAGATCGAGGCTGTCCGAGCCGAGGTCGTCCTTGAAATTGGCCGTCATGGTGATTTTCGCCGCGTCGACTGCCAAAACGTCGACGGCGCACTTTTTAAAACGATCGAATAGTTGTTGGTCCATGCAATAAGCCTAGTGCCCCATGCCGAGGCCGCCATCGACTGGGATTACTGCACCAGTTATATAGCCGGCATCTTGGGATGCGATAAACGCAACCACCGAAGCAATTTCCTGCGCGGTTGCCATGCGTCCAAGTGGAACAGCAGCAAGCATGTTGTTGCGTTGTTCTTTAGTCAGTGCAGCCGTCATGTCAGTTTCAACTGGACCAGGTGCGACAACATTCACGGTTATCGTTCGCGAGCCAAGTTCACGAGCCAGCGAACGGGCGAAACCGACCAGTCCTGCTTTTGATGCGGCGTAGTTTGCTTGACCAGCCGAGCCGAGTAGTCCAACTACTGAAGACATCAGAATTATCCGACCAGATCGTGCACGCAGCATGCTCTGAGTTGCCCGTTTGCAAACTCTGTATGCGCCAGTCAGATTGGCATCGATCACGCTGGCAAAGTCACTTTCAGTCATGCGCAGCAACAACAAATCTTTGGTGATGCCGGCGTTTGAAACGAGCACTTGTACTGGTCCAAGTTTTTCTTCAACCGCGGCAAATGCAGCGTCAACTTCGGTTTGTTTTGTGACATCGCATTTGACGGCGAAAAAATCATCATTAGGTTTCGTATTGTTATATGTGATCGCAACTTTGTCGCCAAGTTTTGCAAAGTGTTGGGCACAGGCGAGGCCAATTCCTTTTGATCCGCCAGTCACCAGCACGACACGACTCATGATTGATTCCATTTTATAACCGCGCTGGCGGCCGTCATTCCGGCGCCAAAACCCACGAGCAAGACGTTGTCACCAGACTTGATGCGACCGTGATCGGCTGCATCAAAAAGCGCCAATGGAATTGTCGCCGATGACGTGTTGCCCGTGTCTTGAAGAATGATGGCGGTTTTGCTCATCGGTATGTCGAGTCGCTTGCAGGCCGCCTCGATGATTCGAAGGTTGGCTTGATGCGGCACCACCAAGTCGATTTCGTTCGATGTAAGACCCGAAGCCTTCAGTGATTTCTCCGCCGAGTCGACCATGATGCGCACGGCACGACGAAAAACCTCTTTGCCCTCCATATGTAATGTGCCGCCGATCTCGGCATACAACAAATCTTCGAGTGATCCATCCGCGTCAAAGTCCCAACCGAGCAGGTGACCAGGGCCGCTAACGGCGTCGATAATCGCCGCACCAGATCCATCGGCGAATAAAACTGCAGTGTTGCGATCGGACCAATCGGTGATCCGCGAAAGAGTGTCAGTACCAATCACCAAAATGCGTCGCATGCCCATCGCGACCAAGCCGTGTCCGACGACAAGTGCGTAGACAAAACCTGAACAAGCAGCGTTGACATCAAATGCACCACATCGCAAGCCAAGACCGTGTTGAACGGTCGCGCTAGTTGCTGGCACGGTTCGATCAGGTGTCGTTGTTGAAAGAACAAGTGCATCAATTGTCAGCGGATCAATGCCAGCCATCTGGATTGCCTTGCGCCCAGACTCGATCGACAAACTCGCAGTCGTACCGCCGACATGTCGTCGCTCAATGCCAGTTCGTTCACGTATCCACTCGTCCGAAGTGTCGAGTGTTTTGGATAAATCGTCATTGGTGATTATTTTTTCGGGTAACGAAGTGCCCCAGCCAATGAACTTTGCGCCGATCGCACTCGTCGGAACTATCGGCATGACGAGATCGCTGTCATATCGTTCGAAGCCAGGCGATTGGTTGGTGCGGTGTCAAGCGCTCGCCGTCGACGCTGATGTAATTCTGCAAAATCCCGTCAAACAGAGATCGAACTTCTTGATCTCCGACCATGCCCAGCACGTCTCCAACGCTAATGCGTGATCCGTTGGCAATCGACTTTTTTGGCACGAACACACCTGCGCCCGGGCTCACAACGAGGCGCTCTACGGCAAATAGGTGCTCACCCTCGTGCAACTCAGGAGTGCTTAGTGGCGAGGCTCCGATCCAACCAATCAATTTGTCGAGTTCGTCTGGTGTGCTGATGCAAAGAGTGCGAGCAGACGCAAGGGTGCGCTTGGCCATGCCCGTGAGCACGCCACCTGGTCCGAGTTCGACGAAGTTGTTGATCCCATTTTCGGACATCGTTTGCAAACATTGCTTCCAACGCACAGGGCTTGAAAGTTGCGCCGAGAGAAGCGTCGTCCACTCGTTGCCGAGGCTGTGAGCCTTGGCGTCGACATTCGAAACAATCGGCACATCAGAGTCGCGAGGTTTTGCCAAAGCGATTGCTTCGCGAAGTCTGTCGCGCGCTGGCGTCATTAATGGAGTATGAAATGCGCCAGAAACTGGAAGCGACATAACACGCTTGGCGCCGAGTTCTTTGGCGTGGTCAGAAGCGAGCTGAACACCGACTGCCGTACCTGCGATTACGACTTGTCCTGGCGCATTGAAATTGGCGACCCAGACATCGCTGTCTGCACGTCGGCATGCGGTTTCAACCTGGTCGTCTTCAAGACCGAGCACCGCAGACATAACACCTGGCGACTTGAGACCAGCATCATGCATCGCAGCACCCCGCTCGATCACGAGCCGAACACCGTCATCAAAACCGAGCGCACCGTTGGCAGTAAGCGCCGTATATTCGCCGAGTGAATGTCCTGCACAAAGGCTCGGCTCAAAGCCGAGCCGCTCAACCGCATCAAGCACCATCAAACTAGAAACGAATGTCGTGAGTTGAGCGTTGCGAGTATCTTTCAGTGTTTCAGCATCAGCGTGCAACAGCAAATCACCGACATCACGACCAGCAATCTCGGACGCCTCGTCGACGAGTTCCCAACTTTCGTGGTCAACCCAAGCCGCGCCCATACCTGGTCGCTGAGATCCTTGACCAGGAAAGGTGAATGCAAGCATCGTCTAGGGAGTGCCTTTCGTGTTACCTACATCGTAGAAGAATTTCGCGTAGTTGAGTAATCTCTTTGCAGTGTGGGCTGGACTAATCGCTAGATACGCTTAGCCCGCAAGCCCGAGTGGCGGAATGGCAGACGCGACGGACTCAAAATCCGTTGTCTGAAAGGGCGTGCGGGTTCGACTCCCGCCTCGGGCACTGAATGACAACACCAAATTTAAATGATCGCTTTGTTGAGCGGCGCTTGCGCCGTGGCACTCAGACGTTGCGCGAGTTGCGTGATGAACTGCGCATCACATCTGAGCAACTTGCATTTGTCGAAAGCGAAGCAGAAGAAAAAGAAATGCGGGCGATGGTTGCTGAAACTGCTGACGCAGCATTAGAGCATCATGAAGCACAGCGAAATCTTGAAGCCATCCAAAAGTATCACCGATATTTGTTGGCGACAATTGCCGATCATGAACTGCGTCAAGACCAGCTTCTTGACAAACTCGGCAACTAGGTTCAGGGTCTTGTAGTGGCAATACGAATCGTGCTGGCAGAAGACGAAGCAATTATTCGTCTTGACTTGCGCGAGACGCTTCAAGAAGATGGTTACGAAGTAGTTGGTGAGGTTGGTCGTGGCGACAAAGCGGTCGAGTTGGTTCGCGAGTTGAAACCGGATGTCGCGATCTTCGACATCAAGATGCCGGGGATTTCAGGTATCGAAGCCGCAAAAATAGTCTCAAGAGAAAAGATCTGTCCGGTCGTGATGCTGACGGCGTTTAGCCAACGTGAGATTATTGAAGAGGCACGAGATGCTGGTGCGTTGGCATATCTCGTAAAGCCATTTCAGAAGACTGATTTGGTTCCAGCGATCGAATTGGCGATTGCCAGATTCGCCGAAATGCGGGCATTGAGCGGAGAAGTAGACGCGCTTGGCGCGCAACTAGAGGTGCGCAAATTGATTGATCGCGCAAAAGGCGTATTGATTGATAATTATAAATTGACGGAAGCCGACTCATTCTTGTTTATTCAGCGCATGGCGATGTCTGAGCGCAAAAAAATGGGTGAAATAGCCGAGCGAATAATCGCTGGCACGCTTAAACCATAATTTTATGAAATTGATGGCGCTAGACGGTAACTCGTTGGCGTATCGGGCGTTTTTTGCATTACCAACCGACATGGTTACTGCGAATGGTCAGGTGACCAACTCTATTTATGGCTTCACGTCGATGCTCTTGACATTGTTGCGCGATCATAAACCAGACGGTGTCGTCGTCGTGTTTGATCGCAAGGAGCCGACATTTCGCCACGAAGCAGCACCCGAATACAAAGCGCAACGCGAATCGCAGCCCGACATTTTGTATCAACAGTTGGATCTAATTCGCGAGATGTTGTCAAAAATGGGAGTCACCGCGATTGATGCCGCCGGTTTCGAGGGCGACGACTTGATTGCGACGATCGCTGATCGTGCGCTGAAAGCAGGCGACGATTTGATCATTGTCACGGGTGATCGAGACAATTATCAATTAGTCAGCGACCCGCACATTCGAGTTCTTTACAATAAGCGCGGCGTTAGCGACTATGCGCTTTACGACGAAGCCGGCATCTTTGAGCGAACCGGAGTGACTCCGAAACAATATGCAGACTACGCGGCTTTACGCGGAGACCCGAGCGACAATTTGGACGGCGTTCCAGGTGTAGGCGAAAAGACAGCGGCCAAGTTGATCAATCAATATAAAAGTATCGAGGCGGTCTTTGATCATGCAGACGAACAGACGCCGAAACTTAAGCAGTCTTTAATTGAAAGCCGGGAGCGAGTATTGCGCAACGCAAAATTAATGGTATTGCGTCGCGATGCACCCGTGAATATCGACATTCACGCTTTAACACCGACACCAAATATGCTCGCCGTTAAACAGGTTTTCGCGCTATTCGAATTCAAAACGATGTTCGCGCGGTTTGTCGAGGCGACCAAGCATTTTGCAGGGATTGATTCAACCACTGTTGATTCTGGCGCAGCGAAAGACAATGATGCCGAAAGCTCCAAGTCGGCAATCGTCGCAGTGACGAACAATTGCCAATCAGTCAAAGAGGCGATTGCAGCATTAACCATGAATGCAACAACAGATCTCGCAGGAGCTTGGTTAGGCGATCCCGGAAGATCAGAGTTGGCTGGTCTGGCAGTTGTCCAAGATGTAAAAAGTTCGACCGTATGTTGGATTCCGACGAACTTCCTGAAATCTCCAGAGGTCAAAAAGATTCTGACTGGAGCATTCAAGTTTCGTGGACACAACGTCAAGCCGTTGATGCGCAGTCTTTTAAAATTGGACATCGACTTTGGCGAGATGGTTTTGGATACTGCGATAGCGGCATATTTGCTTGACCCGTCCGAGTCGAGATATGAAATTAAACAAGTAGTGTCTCGCTATCTCGACATTGAATTTGCTGCTTCTGATTCGAAGACCGAAGATGGTCAACTAAATTTCGAATCACCTGACTCGGTGAGTCTTGCCAGCACAGTTGCCGCAACAGAGGCTCTGGGTGTTGCGTTGGTGGCACAAACCCTGGTGGATGCTCTTGCCAGTCAAAAGTTGACGAACTTATATTCTGAGATCGAACACCCGTTGGTGCGCGTGTTGGCGAAAATGGAGTTTCTCGGTGTGGCCGTCGACAAGGTGCAACTCACCGAGATCAACAAACGTTTGACGGCCGAATGTCTCGCTTTGACCAAACAATTGCATCAGGTTGCCAAGCAAGAGTTCAATTTAAATTCGCCGTTGCAATTGCGCAAGATTCTTTATGAAGACAAGAAACTCACCCCTGGCAAGAAGAATAAAACAGGACCGAGCACAGACGCGGCAACGTTGGAAAAACTCAAAGATCAATGGCCCGAGTTCATCGAGCCATTGCTTGAATACCGTGAGGTCGAAAAACTCAGGTCTACTTATGGTGAAGGCTTGCTGAACGTCGTTGAGCAAGACAGTCGCATCCATGCCACTTTTAACCAGACCGTTGCGCGCACCGGGCGATTAAGCAGCGATCAACCGAACCTGCACAACATTCCGGTGCGTAGCGAACAAGGCAAGGTTTTTCGTACCGCTTTCGTGCCGCGCCAGAAATGTCAGTTCTTGGTCGCTGACTACAACCAAATCGAATTGCGTTGCATCGCGCATCTCGCCAATGATCCAGGGCTGATTGAAGCGTTCAATAAAAATGTAGATATTCATAATCTGACAGCGTCGAATGTGTTTGGTGTAGCGACCGACAAAGTCACGAGCGAACAACGATCCAAGGCGAAAATGGTTTCGTACGGTCTGGCTTACGGCATGGAGGCCTATGGCTTGGCTCAAAGACTGGCGATCGGCGTCAGCGAAGCCAGCGAAATTTTAGAAGCATATTTCGCGGCGTTTCCGAGGGTGAAAAAATATATGGACGAAACAGTCGAAGAGGCGCGAAAGCGCGGGTACACCGAGACCCTTTTCGGTCGTCGCCGCTCAATTCCCGAATTGCAGAATACAAATTTCAGAGTTCGTCAGATAGGCGAGCGTCAGGCCATGAACTCGGGCATTCAAGGCTTGGCCGCCGACATTTTTAAGGTTGCGCTCGTGCGACTGGATCAGGCTCTAGAAGGCGACGGTTTTGAGTCGCGGTTGGTGTTGCAAGTGCACGATGAGGTGATAGTCGAAGCGGTAAACGAGGAGAAAGACAAAGTTGAAACTTTGGTGCGCAAGTCGATGGGACAGGCGGCAGAACTGGCCGTGCCTCTCGAGGTGAATCTGGCGTGGGGAGACAGTTGGGCCGCCGCGAAAAGCTGAGATTTGAGCCTGAAAAATCAGTGTCACGGATAGGATGAAGCGTCCTATCCACCTCTCCTATCCACCGAAAGTAATAACAGTGTCAACAACTCAATTGATGTCGAGCCCTGAAATGGGAACATTCGACGCAGAAGGCAATTACACCCCGCGCAAAGTTACTGAACGAGATGTCTCGTTCGTAGATTCAATCAACGAAACGATGGTTGAACTAAAAGAAGGAAAACTCGTAACCGGCACCGTCGTGCGGATTACTCGTGATGAAGTGCTTGTTGAAATCGGCTACAAGACCGAGGGCGTGATTTTGAATCGTGAGCTCTCGATGCGTCATGGTGCCGACCCGAACACGATCGTAAAATTGGGCGAAAAAATCGAGACATTGATCCTCACGCTTGAAGACAAAGAAGGTCGGTTGTTGCTCTCCAAGAAGCGCGCTCAGTACGAGCGTGCCTGGGGCGACATCGAAGCAATCAAAAAAGCAGATGGCACAGTTGAAGGTCTCGTCATCGAAGCAGTCAAGGGTGGTTTGATCGTAGACATCGGGTTGCGCGGCTTTTTGCCAGCGTCACTTGTCGAGTTGCGTCGCGTGCGCGACCTCGCTCCATATCTTGGTCAGCGAATCACCGCGAAGATTCTCGAACTTGATCGTCAGCGCAACAACGTCGTGCTGTCACGCCGAGCATTGCTCGAAGAAAGCCAGAAGGGCACGCAGACAGATTTCCTCGAGAACATCGCAGTCGGCGAAGTTCGCACGGGTCGAATTTCGAGCGTCGTGGCGTTCGGTGCGTTCGTCGATCTTGGGGGCATGGATGGTTTGATCCACGTGTCTGAACTTTCATGGAAGCATGTCGACAATCCTGGTGCCGTCGTGAAAATTGGTGATGAAGTTTCGGTGAAAGTGCTCGAAATCGATCGTGAACGCGATCGCATCAGTCTTTCGCTTAAGGCAACTCAGCAAGATCCATGGCAAGAGTTCGCGACCAGCCATCAAGTTGGGCAACTTGTTTATGGTCGTGTCACGAAACTTGTTCCATTTGGTGGCTTCGTGCAAGTTGGTGACGGAATCGAAGGCCTCGTTCATATTTCTGAAATGTCAACACATCATGTTGAAGCACCAGAACAGGTAGTCACCCCCGGTGAAGAGCTTTGGGTGAAGATCATCGATCTTGACCTCGCCCGACGACGAATCAGTTTGTCGATCAAGCAAGCCGCCGAAGGTGGTGAGCTGGCCGAA